>JAKAGD010000071.1 GCA_021817685.1 bacterium | reverse complement strand
AGGCGCCAGTACCCTTCTCGAAAATCCCCACCGCTTTATATATATGTCTGAAGAGAAGAAGGTTGCCGCTCCGGTGGCGACCATCCACCTTTCCGAAGGCCACCCGATGGCGGGCCTTATTGATTCCATTCCGACTCCCCCGTCGGCAGGAGACCTCGTGGAAGGCACCATCATCGCGATGAACCGCGGGCGGGTGTACATCGACCTGCCGCCGTTCGGCACCGGCCTCATCTACGGCCGCGAATACTTGAACGCCGCCGACGTGCTCCGCAAGGCGAATCCGGGCGACACCATCAGCGCAAAAGTCGTCGACCCCGCCGGACGCGAGGGCTATATCGAGCTGTCCTTGAAGGAAGCGCGCCAGGCCGCCATCTGGGGCGAGGCCGAAGCCGCCATCCTCTCCGAGACGCCGTACTCGCTCATTGTGGAGGAGGCGAACAAGGGCGGACTCATCCTCTCGTGGCAGGGCATCCAGGGCTTCCTGCCTGCAAGCCAGCTTGCAAAGGAGCACTACCCGCGCGTGCCGGAAGGAGATAAGGACAAGATCCTCGGCGAGCTTATGAACCTCGTCGGCCACCCGCTCTCCGTGCGCATCATCACGGCGGACGCGAAGGAGGGCAAGCTCATCTTCTCGGAACGCACAGGGAACGAAGCCGAAGAGAAGGCATCGCTCATTGATAAATACCAGGTCGGCGACAGCGCCGAGGGCGAAGTGACCGGCATCGTAGACTTCGGCGTGTTCGTGAAGCTGGAGCCGGGACTCGAAGGGCTCGTCCACATCAGCGAGCTTGATTGGGGACTCGTGGAAGATCCGCACGCGCTCTTCAAAGTGGGCGATAAGGTGCGCGTGAAGGTCATTGAGATAAAGGACGGCAAGATTTCCCTCTCCGTGAAGGCGCTCAAAGAAAACCCGTGGCACACCGCCGCCGAGCGCTATACGAAAGGCATGGAAGTGCCGGGTGTCATCATCAAGTACAACAAGCACGGCGCGCTCGCATCCATCGAGGAAGGCGTGGCCGGCCTGGTGCATGTGAGCGAGTTCGAATCGCCGGCGCAGCTCCGCGAGACGCTTGAGCTCGGCAAGACCTATCCGTTCACCATCGCGCTCTTTGAGCCGAAGGAACAGCGGATGACGCTCACGTACGCCGGCAAAAAGAAATAAACATCAGGCACCAATTTGATTGACGCTCAGTGTCAATCAAAAGCAAAAACACTACCATATATGGTAGTGTTTTTGCTTTTTGTCACCGTGAAGAGCTAACGGGTGTTGGCGAACATCGTCGCCGCTTCTATGCCTTCGGCGGCGAAAAGGCGCGCGGCTTCGGCGGCTTTCTTCAGGACTTTTTTCACCGCCGCTTCTTCCGCGGGCTTCCACTTCCCTATCACCAGCTTGATGACTTTCTCCTCGTCTTTGAGTTTCTTCGCCTGATTTTTCTTTCCTGCGGGCGCGACGCCGATGCGGATGCGCGCGAAGTCTTTCGTCTTGATTGAGCGCATAATGCTCTCCACGCCCTTGTGCCCGCCGCTCCCGCGACCGAACACCATTTTGAGCGTGCCAACCGGCAGATCCAGGTCGTCGTGAATGACGAGCAAACTTTTTGCCGCCTTCGGACTCTTCACAAAAGCAGCCACGGCTTTTCCAGAGAGATTCATCATCGTCTCCGGCAGGACCAGCGTCGCATTCTCGCCCTCTACCGCGCCTTTTGCGACGAGCGCATTGCTTGTCTTATTAAAAACGAATTCGTCAAAGTCGTTATTCTTCGCCACAAGCTCCACCGCGCTCCGCCCCGCGTTGTGCCGCGTTTTCTCGTACTCTTTTCCCGGATTCCCGAGCCCCACAATGACGAGTGTCATGCGCCAGATACTACCACAAGTACTGAGGACAGGCGGCATGCGGTGAACAGGTGTAGCGAAGCAGTTCGCGCATGGTGTTTTGGCATCCTTATGCGGCTTCCGCTATGCCAAAACGCGAACGCGGAGCGTAGAGAATCGTCGGCTGGGACGATTCTCGAACCTGTGAACCGCATGCCGATTGTCCGAACGCCCAAAAATACTTGCGCAGAAACAATGAACGCGTACAATGCCCCCATGTCTGACACTGGAAAGGGTCTTCTGAAGGATCTTTTCACGCTTGCACTCCTTATTGTCGTCGTTGTTATTCCCATTCGCGTCTTCGTCGTCTCGCCGTTCGTCGTCGACGGCGAATCCATGCACCCCACGTTTGAGAACCTGGATTATCTCATCGTGGACGAGCTCATTTACGACTTCAAGGCGCCCGCGCGCGGCGACGTCATCGTGTTCCGCTACCCCGGCAACCCGTCCGTTTTCTATATCAAGCGCATCATCGGCCTGCCGGGCGAGACGCTTTCCATCAATCACGGCACCGTCACCGTCACGACCGCAGACGGACAGAACATCGGTCTCGCCGAACCATACATCGTGAACGAGGATGCGACCTATACGAAAAAAGTTTCGCTCAATCCGGGGGAATACTTTGTGATGGGCGACAATCGCCCTAACTCTTCCGACAGCCGCGTGTGGGGCCCTCTGCCGAAGAAGGACATCATCGGCCGCGTCGACCTCCGGCTCCTCCCCGTCAAAGAGAGCGGCTTCTTCCCCGGCGCGACCTCCTACGCTCCGCAAGCAAGCACTACCGAACTCGTGACTCCATGATGCGCGAAATCATTCCGGCAGACGAACTCCTCCACAAGGCGCACGTGGTCGGCCAGTACTACGGCTTCACCCCGCTTTCCGCGCTCACGCTCAAAGCCCGCGGACAGCGCAAGAATACCGGCTATCCGGAAGCGCTCAATAATCTGGGCCTCGACCAAAACGCCGAAACGGTGGTGAGCTTCTTGCGGCAGTGCCAGAACATCGAGCGGGCGCCCTCGCCGCGCCAGCCGCTCTTCGTCTGGCATACCAATATTGCGCCGGGCCGCCCTGCACAGAAAAAGGCGACGATACAGTTCCATGCGATCGGCGCGGACCGCGCCATCGCGGACGTTGTCGTCATCCGCGCGCTCCTCGCGCTTACGCGCGATCTCTTCCATGAGGAACCCGTCATTCGGATCAACTCCATGGGAGACAAGGAGACCCGCGCGCGCTACGCGCGCGAACTCGGCAATTTCTTCAAGAAGCGCGCAAACGTCCTTCCGGAAGAGTGCATCGCGTGCGCAAAGCGCAGCGCGATGGAGGCCGCCGAACTCGCCATTGCGAACGAATACGCGGACGATCTCCCGGCGCCGACCGAACATCTCTCCGATGCGAGCCGCAAGCGCTTTGAGGACCTTTTGGAATACCTGGAAATGACCGAGACGCCGTACGAACTCGCGCGGAATCTCATCAGCCGCGGCAATGTCTGGAACGATACCTGTTTTGAGCTCACCGTCGGCGGCAAACGCGTCGCCTGGGGTTCGCGTTACAACGACCTCACCCGCCACTTCTTCCCCGGCGGCTCCATGAGCGCAACCGGCGCGGTGCTCCAGATAGGGAGCGAAGGAAAGCTCGTGAAAAAACCGCCGCAATCGCGGCTGCGCTTCTCGTTCGTCCATATCGGCGACGAGGCAAAGCGCCTTTCCATAAAGCTCGCAGAGGAATTCCGCAATGCGCACGTTCCCCTGACGC
>JAKAGD010000070.1 GCA_021817685.1 bacterium | reverse complement strand
TCCAGGCTGTCCTTTCGCTCGAGCATGACGAGGAGAAGGGTGTCGTCATCGCGTGCCGCGAAGGGGCGCCGGAGACGTTGTTAAGCCTGGACAACGAAGTAGTCTTCATGATCCGAGGATGATCCTTTCCTCGAAACTCTACCCGCCCCGGCTCAAAGCCGGGGCGGTTCTTATTTGCCGTCGACTGACGCTCGTCCGTAGCGGTCTTCGAGGCGGCGGATGTCGTTCTCGTCGAAATCACCGAACGCGATTTCCAGAAACACGGTGCCGGTGGGGCCGCCGCTCACACGGTGCTCGGTGTGGCGCGGGCAGAAGACGTTTTCTCCTTCGCGCGCCGCGTGCTCTGTGTCGCCGATGTGGATGATGCCGGAGCCCTTGATGACGTGCCAGAACTCGTCGCGGTGCTCGTGCGTCTGCAGGCTGATGGTCTCTCCGGCGTTGACGGTGATTATCTTCACGGTCGTCTTCTCGTTGAGCGTGAACCGTTCGAAGTCTCCCCACGGGCGGATTTCTTTTTCGTAGTTCTTGAGTCCTTCCATGGTGGTAGTATATCGCAAAAAAATTGAAATGTCGGGACATCTCGGCTAATATACGCGAGTGCGACGTGCCGAGATAGCTCAGTTGGTAGAGCGGCGCCATGGTAAGGCGCAGGTCGTCGGTTCAATCCCGACTCTCGGCTCACGGAGGCGCTTGCGGCGCCGGTTTTGTGTCGGTTTTGTTGACGGGAAAGCGAATATCGTGTAGGGTTTCTTTCAGTAGCGCGAAGCCGCCGGGAATGGTCTCGGCGGTTCGTAAATGTAGTACCTTCAAATTAAGGAGAAAGACGATGAAGAAAAAGATGGTAGTAGCGGCGATGGCGGCAGTAATGGCGATGACCTCGGCGGCGTTCGCCGGTTCGGTCTGGAGCACAGGGGCACTGAACACCAGTGCCGGTGTAATCGGAAGCGGAGTCGCCGGCTCAAACGGCGGATTCGATTCCGGTGGAGCCGGACCTGGGTTAAACCTGGATGCTGGCGGGAACCTCAACACGCTAATAACGTCAGGGCGGCAAGGCACCGGGCAGGTTTCGGCGTTCGTTGGCAGCGGCGGCAGCGCGAGCAGTAATTGCTACAGCGTGACCGCAAGCGTTGGAAGCAATTCCAACGTCAGCTCCTCGTCGTCTGGCAACGCGACGACGACAGGCAGCGCTAGCGGCAGCGGCAGCGCCAGCGCGGCGTCATTCCACCACTACGTTGGTGGGCACGCAGAGTAAGTAAAATTGCCGGCATGATTCGGCAGGGAGGGCGGTGCATAACGCCCCCGCCCTCTTTTTCTTTTCCTCAAAAACAAGAAGCGAAAGGAGAAAAAGATGAAGAAGCAAATCATTGTTGTTTCTGTTGTTGCGGCGTTGATGTTGCCGATGCAAGCGTCCGCTGGCACCGCCAGCGCGAACGTGTCAGCAAACACTCAAGCGGCCGCTCAGGCGCAGGGCAACGTGCTGGGGGCGAGCCTCGGTGCTACCGGCGTCGGCGCAGTAAAGGTGCAGACCGGCGGCATGACCATAAACAGCGAATCGAAGATCCCTCTCGGGACGCCGAATGCCATCTTGCCGTCGATCCCGACGGCACAGATATTTGGCGATCTGAGTCAGCGGCCAGCGATAGTGCGCGGAATACCGCTGATTCTCGAGAGCCTCCGGCAATGCAACGCGGTGGCGACCGAGAAGTATCCGCTCGAAGACGTGTTTGACGCCGGGAAGAGCGGGAAGACGGAAGTGGTCTTCTCTCCGAACCAGAACTACGCTTCGAAGTCCTCGTCCTCGTCCTCGTCCTCGTCGAGTGCGAGCAGCGCGAGCGACTGGTCCGCAAATCCCGCGAACCTGAGCGCAAATACGTCACCCGTAACCTCAACGAGCGGGACTTCGGTCCGCACGGCGCAGGTCTTATTCCCGACGGCGGCCGGAGCGTATGACTGCCTGGGTACGATGACAGTGTCCGCGAAAAGCGGCTCACGCGCACCGTTCACCACGGTCGTATCGGACGCCAGGATATATGCGCTCACCAAGATGTCCGGCTTCCCAGACATCTATCTGGTGTCCGTCCCGGAAGCCATTGCCGCCGCCGAGTCGTTGAATACGGCCGGGAGCGGCATGGGCGTCTCGCCCGGTATTGTCGGCTCTGCGGCCAACATGCTCACCGGCGGAATGATTTCGGCCGGTATCGGCAGCGGCAAATCAAATGCCGCCGCCGGAGCGGAAATCGGCTGCACGTTCTTCGTGCTGGCGCGGGCCGGAAACGGGCCGGAGGTGATAATCGACCCGAATAAGGTCAGCGCGCAGTACGCGGATCCGAAGGCGAAGCCTGCAGTCGGCGAGGCAGCAGGCGAAAAGATATCAAAAAAGTAACACGCGGCGCAGCCGCGCGGCACCGAAGGCGGTTCCAATTCGGGACCGCCTTTTTCCTTTCCCAGAAGGATGTTCTGTGATAAAAAGAGAGGGTGCCGGAGTAGCTCAGTTGGTAGAGCATTCGCATCGTAAGCGAAAGTGCGTCGGTTCAAGTCCGACCTCCGGCTCAGGAAGGGAAGAGCGCCGATTCCGCGAAGCGGAATCGGCGCTCTTCGTGTATGCTGACTGGCATGGACGAGAAAAACGCAGCGCGATTGCAGGAGCTCGAAGCGATGATGGCGTCGCCTGAGTTCTGGGCGGACAAGGATGCCGCGCAGCGAGCGGTGGCTGAGTATCAGTCGCTCAAGGAGGGCGGCTCGGGCGATCCGCACGACCACGGCGACGCGACGCTCGCGGTGCTTGCGGGCGCGGGCGGCGACGACGCGGAAGATTTCGCGCGCATGCTCCGCGGCATGTATGAGGCGTACGCGGCGAAGAAGGGCTGGCGCGTGCGCGAGCTCCACGCCAACGAGAACGCTCAAGGCGGGTATCGTAATGTCTTGCTCGAGATTTCCGGTACCGGCGCGTACGGCCGCCTTAAGCACGAAGCGGGCGTGCATCGCTTGGTGCGCCTTTCGCCTTTCAACGCGAACGCGAAGCGTCAGACGAGCTTCGCGCTGGTCGAGGTGCTGCCGGCGCTCGTCGCCGGCGACGCGGTCGAGATCAACCCGGCCGACGTCGAGATGACGTTCGCGCGCTCGGGCGGCGCAGGCGGGCAGAACGTGAACAAGGTTGAGACGGCCGTGCGCTTGGTGCACAAGCCCACCGGCCTCGCGGTGCACGTCTCGAGCGAGCGCAGCCAGCTCGCTAATCGCGAAAGAGCGTTCGAGCTCCTGAAGGCGAAGCTCTTTGCGAAGGAAGAGGCCGAGCGCGAAGCCGCTGCGAAGGGGCGCTCCGTCGCAGCGACCACCGCGAACGAATGGGGAAGCCAGATCCGTTCCTATGTGCTTCATCCGTACAAGATGGTAAAGGACCATCGCACCGGCTTCGAATCTGGCAATCCCGACAAGGTGCTAGGCGGCGAGCTCGACGGGCTCATCGACGCCGCCGCGTCGGCTGGTTAGAACCGTCCGTGCAGGTGCTCCCAGTCCTTCCTGAAGAGAGTCTTGGCGATGGTGAATATCGTGAACGTGATGAAGAACGCCGCGGCCACGTCTATCGAGTAGTGCAGATGGCCGAGCAGCACGACTATCGAGAACACGACCGAGAACGCCAGTAACACCGTGCGGAGCATG
>JAKAGD010000007.1 GCA_021817685.1 bacterium | reverse complement strand
TCTTCATCCCCGCCGTTGCTTTTCTTTTCTTCACGGGAGCGACGGCGCCGGCGCTCGGCCTCCTCATCTGGGGCGTGGTCGGTGTCGGGCTCATCGACAACTTCCTTGGGCCAAAGCTTGTGGGGCGGGGGATGCAACTCCACCCGCTTCTGGTTCTCCTCGCGGTGCTCGGCGGGCTCATATACTTCGGCCCGGCGGGCATCTTCCTCGGTCCGCTGACGTTGAGTCTGCTCTTTTCGCTCGTCTCCATCTACTCCGACGTGTCGCAGGACTAACCGCCCATGGGCTCATATACTTCCTACCAAACGCTCGTGAAGCCCGGCTGGTCGCCGCCGAGTTGGGTGTTCGGCCCGGTGTGGACGGTGCTGTACGCCATCATCGCGGTCACGTACGGAACCGTGTTTTATAAGGCGCTGACCGGGGAAGTGCCGTGGAAGGTCGCGCTCCCGTTCGCGCTCAACCTGGTGTTCAATTTCTCGTTTACGTATTTCCAGTTCGGGCTCAAGAACAATTATCTCGCCGCGGCCGACATCCTGCTCGTGCTCGCGACGCTCATCTGGGCGCTCTTTGCCCTCTACTCCTTCGGCCTCAAGCTCCACATTGAGACCGGTGCTCCTTCGTACGCGTGGATTATATACGCGAACATCCCGTATCTCCTCTGGGTCAGTTTCGCCACGGTGCTCCAACTCACCATCACGTACTTGAATCGGTAGGTGTATACTGCGCTCATTAGCAGATAGCACGAGTATGTATATGAAGAAGATACTTATGGGCGTGGCGGCGGCGGCACTGTTCGGCGCATCGGCGCTTCCGGCGCTTGCGGCGGGGAATTCGACGCCGGGGCTTAATCGGTATATGGACAACCTCGGCCGCCAGCAGGCGGGAGTGGTGGGCGCGCAGTGCGGCTCGGGCGCCGGCTCGGGCTCCTTCGGCTACTTCGGCAAGGGCCTCAACATGGCGGGTGGTGCGAACGGGTACCAGACCGGCCTCAACAACAGCGCGGTTTGCGGCAATCGTCCGTAATCGGCATACAGAAACAGCGCCCGCCCCTCCGGGGCGGGCGCTGTTTGTAAAATACGGCCCTTTGCGTATGATAGTCACGGTTGCACAACAAGAGAGGAGAACGAATTGGAATCCAACCCGAAACTAATCACGGAAATATCGCAGTTTCAGTCGATTGCGGTTGACACCTCCGTCCCAACGCTCAATCAGATCGGCTTCGTTCGCGGGAAGACGGACAGGGCGCAGTATTTTCAACTGGTGACGGATGCGTACCGTGCCTCAAAGCTTCCGTTCAACGAGACGATACGGGACTACCTGTGGCTGGTCGTGTACCGGTTCAGCAAACGTGCGGACATGCTCGACAAGCTGGACGCGGCGGACTACCTCCGGTATGTCATCGGCATAGTCACCATCGACAAGCAGCTCATGCAGGATGTTGCGGATATCTGTCTGCAGTACATCGCGTTCTTTCCCGAGCGCACCCGCGAGCGGCGGGAACCGCGGTCGTTCGAGTATGTCGCAAACACGGGCGCAGGGCTGTACCAGCGCCTTGCGCGCGAGTCGTACGGCAAGGACGATGTTTCCAGCAAGATGTTTCAGGCCATGGAATCATCGTTCATGCACGCCGCTCTGGTATTGCGCTCGACGATCCGCGACTTCACGCGGCGCCGGGAGGTGGGGTATGAAGCGGGCCGGCATCAGGCGATGAACTTTCTGCGGCAATCGGAGGCCAGGAACACGCGCCTGGCGGTCGAGAAGTTCTGCAATATGTACTTTGTCGGGGAAGAGATCCTCACCCCGAAATCCATCAACTAGCGCCCCTGGAGCAGGGCAGTAAGGAAGAGCAGGTCCGCGGGCCTGCTCTTTTTCAATTTCCGGCAGGGGCGTTCCCAGAACCGGGAGGTGGGGCAGGTCGACTTTCGGGGAGTTTTGCGTTAGGTTGTGGGCTGGGTTTTGGCACACGCTCTTCAGGAGAATTGCTATGAACGAGGCAGAGGGTTCGTATCCGCGCTATCTAATGGTGGTGGCCGGAGAAAAGGTGTTCGCATCGCGGCAAGCTGCGCAGAACCTGCTTTTCGACCGGGACGGCGTCAAGATCGAAGGGCACGTTCAGGTGGATGACAGCTACATCGTCAATATAGGTCCCGGCGAAGCGGAAAAAGATCTGTTCGAGGTTGCCGGATAGAAAGCAGGCGAATGGGCTGTCACGCGGCGCAAACACAGGCGGTTTCCCCGTGGGGGAAACCGCCTGATCCATTTCCCGTCCGGTCGTTCGTAGGGCAGGTCGGATGGTACAATAGGGGCATGACGGTCGCAGAACGAAAAATCCTCGCCATAGTCGCTCAGAAGCCTTACTTTCTGAAGGATAATTTCGTTCTGTATCACGGAGATTCACTGAATATCCTCGCTCAGTTACCGGAGAATTCGGTCGATATGATCTTCGCCGATCCGCCGTACAATCTCTCAAACGGGGGATTCACGGTTCATGCCGGCCGCATGGTGAGCGTCAATAAGGGTATTTGGGACGTGAGCAAAGGATTTGAGGAAGATTATGAATTCCACAAGCAATGGCTCGAAGCGAGTCGGCGAGTCCTGAAGCCGGAAGGCACGCTCTGGGTAAGCGGTACCTACCACTCGATTTACCAGTGCGGCCATGCGCTGCAGTCGCTCGGTTACCACATCCTGAATGATATTTCTTGGTTCAAACCAAACGCCTCTCCAAACTTAAGTTGTCGCTTTTTCACTGCGAGCCATGAGACGATTATTTGGGCGCGCAAAGATAAGAAGGCGAAGCATACATTCAATTATGATTTGATGAAAGAAGGGGAGTGGCCGGAGGATCAATTAAAGAAACCGGGACTTCAAATGCGCTCAGTCTGGTCGATGGGTACGCCTCGCCCAGAAGAAAAGAAGTACGGCAAGCACCCCACGCAGAAGCCGCTCGACCTCTTGAAGCGCATCGTGCTTGCGAGTACTAAGAAGGGCGATGTAGTTCTCGATCCGTTCACCGGTAGCTCCACGACCGGTCTCGCGGCTGCCATGCATGGCCGGAAATTCATTGGCATAGACATGGAAAAGAAGTACCTTGATCTTTCCATCAAAAGGATCAATGATGTCAAGGCATGATTACAGGAGGAAAAGGAGGCGGGAACACTAAAACCGGACTCAATTTTGAAAGGAGGGTTGATATTTTGGCGCTGTTAAAAAGTAAGAAAGGATATCGCGTTCACGGAAATACGATTTTTTATGAGGGGAAAGAAGTAGCTAAAAGCTTCAAAAAGAATGCTCTCTATAAGTACCTAGAATCAAAAAAGATCCATTACAAAAAGTATCTTTCGAAGAAACTCCTTCCAGACGAGGCAATCTATGTAATCATTAACAACACCCTTTTTATAGTTGAAATTAAGTTCCAAAATGTATCTGGATCGGTAGACGAAAAGCTACAAACCTGCGATTTCAAGAGAAAGCAGTATGCAAAACTTATGGCGCCACTTAACATCGAGGTGGAGTACATCTATATTCTGAATGACTGGTTCAGAAAGCCAGAATATAAGGATGTTCTTGATTACGTTATTTCCGTAGGTTGCCAGTACTATTTCCACTACCTGCCTCTGCAAAAACTCGGATTGCCGGTCCCAATTAAATAATATGGCTACATTTCAAGATTTTTCATTGTTAGACCGAAAAGTAAACGAGGCGTTGACTCAAAACGAATTTTCTAATATCGGATATTCCTTCGGTTATGTATTTCTCGAAGAGTACATGCAGGATATTGATGATGTTGAAGAAATTATGACTGATGGATCTGGGGATTTAGGCATTGATGCATTTCAAGTAGATCAAGATGCAAACACTGTAGATATTTTCCAATTTAAATACGCAACTGATTTTGAGACAACGAAAACTGGAAAGATTAAACAAACAGATCTAGATAAATTACTTGCCCGCTTAGATCAAATTCTAAATAAAAATGCTTCAATTTTGAAATATGCTAATCCTGAAATACAGAGACTGATAACGAACTTCTGGAAGGCATGTGAGACCACGCGTTTCGATATAAGAATTCACTTCGTCACAAATCTTGAATCACCTGTCACTGAAAGCATTCGAAAGACCTATGATAAAAGTTTTGATCAGTATGGGGCCGTCATAAGATATTATGATCTGAATCAAATTATAGAACTTGTATTGGCAAAAAGGATTAAACGGAAGGATGTGAGTTTGCAATTTTCTGGCAAGAGCTATTTCCAAAAGCAGGACGGCGATATTCGATGTCTAACCGGTACTATTAATGCCCTAAAAATGATCGATGCTATTTCTGGCGATGGCACTCTAGACGAGACTATTTTTGATGAAAATGTTCGAATGTATTTGAAAAGTAAAGGTGAGATTAATGCAGAAATACAAACCTCCGCGCTCTCCAACGAAAATTACAAATTTTTTTATTTTAACAACGGAATCACTGTGATATGTGATAGGTTGCGGTACACTCCTGGTTCTGATAGCCCTGTAATTGAAGTGCAAGGTATCCAGATAGTGAATGGAAGTCAGACCCTCCACTCATTGTATGAAATTTATAAAGACCCAAACCTAAAGGAGAAGCTGCAGGATGTCTACTTGTTGATCAGAATATATGAAGTAACGAACAGACAATTGGGGCAGGATATTGCGAGGTTCACAAATTCACAAAATCCTGTTAAAGGTCGAGATACACACTCGAATGATTGGTTACAAGTAAAGCTGCAAGAACAATTCAGTCTGCACGGATACTTTTATTCTCGGAAGAAAAATGAATTTGCAGATCAAAAAGGCATCGACAAAGCAAGCATTGTTGATGCAGAGAAGGTTGGTCAACTGGTCCTATCATTTTATTTAGAAAAGCCCGGTGATGCAAAAAATAAGAAAACAGAAATATATAAAAAAGATTATTATCAAATATTTGATGAAGAAAAACTGACTCCAGAATATATTCTACTACCCCTAAACTTGTTTAAAAAAATAGAAGAAAGAATCAAGCCCCTTAAAAAGGAAAAGAGGAGACTGGTGAAAGAGCAGAAACATGACGAACTGGTTTCTTTTATAAATACGAAGGACTATCTTTTACATGGATCCTACTATCTCTTATTTACCTTGAACATTTTGGCACGTGCCAATAAAGTGAAGACCATACTTCAAAATCAGTCGAAAATTGAGAAATTAATACCAAAAGCTGAAAAGCTTTTGGAGAAAATGGTCAGTAAACACCGCGATACAAACGAGCCACCAGCGGCACTTTTTAAAAGCAATAATTTAGTATCAGAAATCAAGGCCGAACTTGAAGTCGTCTAATCGAGCATAATATATTACTACATGAACAAATCGAAAAGAGTATCCACAAAGACAAACGTAAAACCGAGAAAAGTCTATATTAAAGATCTGGATAAATGGGCGGGCAAGAGTATCGGTCTTGTTTTATCCCGAAATGAAGCGCTGAAACTAGTCGAAGGTTTGGTAAGGGCAGGCCAAAACTCCGATACAGTTGATCTCACTATTTTCCCGAAACAGAAAACGCCAACGATCACAATAACTTATACTTCTAAATAAAAACAAAACCGCGCATTGCGCGGTTTTGCATGAACGAGGCGTGCTTTTCTAGCGCCGTTGGTGAGTGGCAATAACTCAATCTTTTCTCCTTCTCCGCGGGCTCTCTATAGACCGGCACTTTTGCTCAGCTCCTCACTCCCGCGTACCAGGGGAGATTTTGTAGGCGTAGATATAACAAGTGTTCGTGTCTCCGCCACCAGGCCCGCCGCGAGTACCCTTATTTACGAAGTACTTTTCAATTGCACGAACGATCTCGGTCTGGAGTGGAGCGGTCCAATAGATGTTTGGCACGCTACTGGTCACACCGTGGCCGTTTATCAGGCGATCATTCGGATCCTTTGCGATTCCGACATAGAACTCGGAATAGTATCGCCCGTTCAGTCCCATGAACCTCTCGAATTCTGTGATTACCGTCTGCATATACTTTGGTCGATTACGTTTGATTACATCGGTTCGACTACGCCGACCACACCATTTTACTCCTGTCCACAGAGTGTGCTATGTGGACAGCGTTATTCCATGATAGTTGGCAGAATTCTCAATCCCGGTAGGTTCGGGGCAGGGTACAATGCCCGTATGGTTGTGAACGACAGGATGCAGAAGGGGTATCGGTACACGCTCGCCGCGCCCAGAGGGCGCGGCTTTGACCCGCGGTTTAAGCCGCAGCTTACGCCCAAGGAGATGCTCGCGCTCGGCGTGTTCGGCGGCGTGTATATGCGCGACTGCACGAAAGAATTTCCGAAGGATTGGTTTACGCGGGCGAAGTTTCAGAAAGAGGGGAGCTACAAGCACGACGGGAAGCTGAATTATTTTGGCGTGAATGCGTCCCAGCCGCTCTCCGTGTGGCGGAAGAAGAAGTGGCTCTATAAGGACGACCCGCGCGGGTGGTTCCAGTGGTACTGCCGCTACTACATGGGCCGCCGGATTCCGGGGGAAGACGAGCGGCAAATTAAACGCTGGCTCGCGATGCGCCGGCACATCACTCAGCTCAAGGGCGCGTGCCGGAAGGGAGATGGCACGTGCCGACCGCGCCAGCGCCAGGCGCTCCTCCACTGGGCGTACGATAGTCGGAAATTTTAAGAGTCGCCGCGCCTTCCGAGGCGCGGCGAGGGACGGTGACAATTGAAAAGGGCCCGTGTAGCGGGACCTTTCTGTCGGATGGTCACGATTACTCGTACCATCATGTCTCAGGAAGCTCGTACCAGAGCTTCCCGCCGGCTCGCCGGAATCCCTCGTAGAGCATGTTGCACCCAACGGTTGTCGGCAGGAACTGGAAAAGAGTCGCGGCGACCAGGCAGGCAACTTGCCACTCCCGCTCAGTCGCTGGTACGAACTCTTTGCGCGGATTCCCCTCGTGCGTTTCCAGAAGTGATGGAAGCAGAGGTCGGTACATCTGCGGATTGTTCCTTTCCGCCCACACTTCGGCAAAGGCGAGTTCCAGTCGCCTCGTGTTTTCCTGCGGGTGAAAGTCCTCAAGCACTCGCTCAAAGAGTACCCCTCGATGTTCCACGGGAATCTTTTCGAGCAGGGTTTCCAATGTCACCTCCTGCCGTGCTACCGCCTGGAGTCCAGGTAAACCGCTGTCTTTGCTCATGATCATCTCCCGAGTTGTCCGGGCAGATACTAGCATACATTCTGCCGAGGGAGTGGAGTGAAGCAGTGCGGTACAATACCCCCATGCGGGTCATATTTTTTGATACCGAAACCACCGGGAACGGGGACAAGGACCGGCTGTGCCAATTGGCGGTGAAGGAGCGGTTCGTGGACGAACCGCTGGTGAACGCCACCTACAAGCCGCCCGTGCCGATCTCTATAGAATCTATGGCCATCCACCACATCACGGAACGGATGGTCGCGGACCGCCCGGCGTTCAAAGACGCTCCCGAGTACGGGAGCGTGAAGGACCTGTTTGAGAACAAAGAGACGGTGGCGGTCGCGCATAACGCCGCGTTTGATAACGCGATGCTCGCGCGCGAGGGCATCGCGCCGCGCCGGACCATCTGCACCTACAAGGTCGCGTATGCGCTCGATCCGAATGACCAGTTGCCGAACTATCGGCTCCAGTACCTGCGCTACCTCTTGGACCTGGACATAGAAGCTGTGGCGCATGATGCGTGGGGCGATGTGCTCGTGCTGGAAGCGCTGTTTGAACGGCTCCTCACGAAGATGAAGGAGCGGCACGGCACGGAGGAGACCGCGCTTGAAGCGATGCTCGCCATTTCCGCGCGCCCGCTCCTCTTTACCACCATCCGGTTCGGCAAATACAGCGGCAAAAAGCTGGAGGAGGTGGTCAAGGCCGACCGTGATTATCTGGAATGGTTGCTGAAGGAGAAAAAGAAGGACCCGGCGACAGAAGCGGACTGGATTTACACGCTCAAGCATTACCTGGACAAGGGGGAGGCGGACTTCGGAACGCTCGACCTGGATGTGTAAGCCGCAGGCTTGAGCATAAGGTGTCACCTTACGGAGGGTGTGCGCCGGCGCATTATGAGTAGGGTAAGATAATTACGTATGAACAACGACGAACTCAGAACACTTGCAGCAAAAGTTTTGGAGGACGGCTATCTGATGAGCCTCGGCACGGTGGATGAGAGCGGCGTCTGGGTTGCCGATGTCATCTACGTGCACGACGATGACTTCAACTTGTACTGGATTTCTTTGCCGCAGACTCGTCACTCGAAGGCACTCGGACAGAACAGCCAGGTCGCCTGCGCAATCACGGCAAATCAGGAAGTGGGGAAGGAGCGCGCACTCCAGGTAACGGGCATCGCCGAAAAAGTGGACGGACCGTTGTTTGAGTTGGAGAAGAAGCACCGCACAAAGAGGGGTATGGAGCCGCCAACACGGCCGGGGGAGATTTTGGAAGACAACCACTCATGGTATGTGCTCCGTCCGGCGAAGATTGACCTATTGCACAGTGAGCCGTTCGGCTACGAGCATCAAATTATTATCCCTCAAAGTCCTCCCGACAGTGAAAGTGTATAATCTCGACCAATGGCAAAAGCAAAAGAGGAAATAGAGGTCGTTTTTCTCGAAGTTGATAAAGACACGCTGGAGAAGAAGCTTCTCTCCATTGGCGCGCACAAGGTGAAAGACATCTTCTATCGCCATGTGGCGATGGATTATCCCGATTACCGCCTCAATAAAGACAACAGCTGGATACGGCTCCGAGATGAAGACGGGGAAGTGATTCTGGCTTTCAAGAAACGGCTCGGGGTAACGTCGCAGGACGGCAGTACGAACGACGAGGGGATGGAAGAGATAGAAGTTGTCGTCGACGATTACGACACCACGAAGCTTTTCCTCCAGAAGGTTGGCTTCATAGAGAAGCATGAGGCCGAGAAGAAGCGTACTCGCTGGCAGAAAGGCGAGACCGTGTTTGATATTGATACGTGGCCGTCGCTCCCTACTTTTCTTGAGATAGAAGCGCCGACGTGGGAAGACATAGACACCGCTACGAAGCTGCTCGGATTTGACCCGAAGGACCGGAAGATATGCTCGGTCAATCAGATCTATAAAATGTACGGCATGAGCGTGGACGATTATCAGCGGATCGGTTTTGACGGACTCGTGAAGAAGCGCGAGCTTTGATGGGGCTATAATCAATTGATGGACCGTCGCATCATTCTCGGGGCAATTGTGATCGTCATTGCGGTTGCGATACTGCGGGCGTATGCGCCGGTTGCGCAGCTTCCGGCGCCCGTCGCTACCGCCTCTTACTACTGCAACGGCGGCAAGACCATCACCGCCGCGTATTACCGCGGCGCTCCCGCTCCTGCTCCCGCGCCGGGCCAGCCGCCCGTGCCGACCGGGAGCGTGGTGCTCACGCTTTCCGACGGCCGCTCTATGACGCTCCCGCAAACCATCTCGGCAAGCGGCATCCGCTATGCAAATGCCGATGAGTCATTCGTGTTCTGGAGCAAGGGCAACGGTGCACTGGTACTGGAAAATAATCAGGAGAAGTCATACATCGGCTGTGTCGCGGCCGCGCCGGAACCGGCGGGGGCGAGCCTCCCGCAGGTCTACGCGAACGGTGCGGACGGATTCTCCATCCGCCTGCCGGCGGGGTACACGACTGATGAGTCGTACCGCTACCAAGAGCTCGGTCCGGGCAAAGAAATTTCCGGCGTTAAGTTCACCATCCCGGCATCGGTAGCAGCGAGCACGAACCTCTCAACCGATTCCTACCTGAGCGTGGAAGAGATCCCGCAGACCCGCGACTGCACCGCCGGACTCTTCATGTGGCAGGGAACACCCGCGGAAGAACTTACGGACGGCGACACGACCTATTCAGTTGCCTCATCTACCGGCGCGGGCGCCGGCAATCGCTACGAAGAAACGGTCTACGCGCTCCCGGGTACGAACCCGTGCATCGCGGTGCGCTACTTCATCCACTACGGCGTCATACAGAATTACCCCGAGGGCGCGGTGCGCGAGTTTGATGCGCAAGCGCTCCATGCGCAGTTTGATGCAATGCGCCGCACGCTCCTCATTGTGCCGTAGCAGGCGCAAACTCAAATGAGAAAGCCCGCGTTCCAGGCGGGCTTTTCGTAAGGTGCAGCGGGTTCAGTGCAAGATGCGTTTGCCGCGGGAATCGCGGCGCGGGTTCCAGTTCGGCTCCTCGTCCTTCTCCTTTGCGCGCTGGCTTTTGAGGAGCGACGCAAGCGCTTCATCCTTCTCCTCCGTCATCACGGCGAATATCTCGTCCAGCTCGGGATCATCGTTCCGCAAAGAGCTCATCCAGATCACCTGCGTGAGCTCCGGCATCTCGTTCGCCGAGAGGCGCTTTGCAGCGACGAGCGCCCGCAACACCCTCAACCCTTTGGGCGCTGTTGCGAACTCTTCGCTTTTTGTGCCGTCCGAGCAGACGATCCAGGCGTAGTAGTATGCACAGTCCGTGCAGAATGTAACTCCAGCGGCAGGCATGTTGTTCTCCCGGTTGTTGTTCCTACGGGCACGCTACTCCTTCCGCGGGGTGCCTGTCAATGCGCGCGGGCATGTAAAATGCTTTTGACATGCCCGCGCGGCGGCGCTATGCTGGAAACGTATCAGCATGGCAGAATACATCGTTAATTCCGTGTACACCTTGCGCACCAAGAAAGGCCTGACCCAGGAAGAGTTCGCAGAGAAGGTCGGCGTGACGCGCCAGACGGTCATCTCTATTGAGAAAGGGAACTATACGCCCTCCGTTCTGCTCGCGCTCAAGATAGCGGCGGTCTTCAACGCCCCTGTGGAGCACATATTCCGCATTTCCCATGCAAAATAAACTTTCTTTCATCGGTACGGCCGTCGTACTCCTCATACTGCTCGTACTCCTCACCGATCCCTTCATGCTGTGGATGCCGATGGGCGCCCAGCTGGCCGTACTGCTCGGCGCGGCGGTGTTCGCCTGCGTGTGGGCGGGGTTCGTGCTCTATGAACGGGCGAACGACGAGCGCGAAGCGCTCCACACCATGCACGCCGGGCGCACCGCGTACCTCTCCGGCATTGCGGTGCTCACGCTTGCGCTCGTGTTCCAGGGGCTCGCGCACGCCATTGACCCGTGGATATCCGCCGCGCTCGCCGTGATGGTTATCTCCAAGCTCGCCGCGCGCCTCTACTCCGAACAGTACCGCTAGGGTGTGTAAAACCGACTTTACATTTAAAACCGTGCTTCCTATACTGGGGGCACGGTTCTTAATTAATACACACGTAATCAATCAACCATGACGAAGACGCTTATCATCGGTGCGGCGATCATCATACTCGGCTGGGCGGGATGGGCAGTGCTTGCTCCGCGCGACGCGGATACCGGCGCGATGATGCAAGAAGAGAACGCGATGACAAAACCCGCGGGCGAGATGATGACGAACACGGCGACCACGAGCGAAGGGGCGATGATGGATACCGCGACCGATACGATGATGCAGAAGCCGGACGGCACGCGCTAACAATGGCGCTCCTCATCATTGCCTTCATCGCGGGAGTGCTCACGGTGCTTGCGCCGTGCATCCTCCCGCTTCTGCCGGTCGTGGTCGGCTCCTCGCTCTCGGGGCGGAGCCGCGCCACGCCCTACACGGTGGTGGGGTCGCTCGCCGTCTCCGTCATACTCTTCACGTACCTCCTCAAGGCGTCTTCCGCGCTCATCATGGTGCCGCAAGCATTCTGGGAATATCTTTCCGGCGGCATCATCCTGTTCTTCGGACTCACGCTCCTGTTCCCGGCGCTGTGGGAGCGCCTTCCCGTCGTGGCGCGGCTCTCCGCCGGCTCGAACAAGCTTGTGGGCAGCGGGTACCAGCGCAAAAGCGTCCTCGGCGACGTGCTCATAGGCGCCGCGCTCGGGCCCGTGTTCTCCACCTGTTCGCCGACGTACTTCGTCATCCTGGCGTCGGTGCTCCCGGCGTCGTTCCTGCTTGGGACTGCGTATCTGCTCGCTTACGTGGCCGGGCTCTCGCTTGTCCTCCTGCTTATCGCGCTTCTTGGCCAGCGCTTCGCCGACCGGCTCACGGACCTGGCCGATCCGCACAGCCGCCTCAAGCGGGGCATCGGCGTGCTGTTCGTGGTGCTCGGACTCCTCATCATCACCGGGTATGAGGCGCAGATCGAGCGGGCGATACTGGACAGCGGATTCCTGGACGTGACGAAGGTGGAGCAAGTCTTACTGGAAAAAACTCATTGATATGAAAGCGGAATACACCATCGGTGCGGTCGTGTCCGGGATTGTCGTAAGCGGGCTCCTGTTCCTCTTCCTTGTGTCGCCGTCGCCCGCGGCGCCGACGGCCGCTTCCGGCGCGCAGGCGCCGGAAGCGGCACTCTCTCCCGCGCTTGCGGGCGCGCCCACGCAGGGGTCGGCGTCCGCGCCCGGGACAAAAGGCGTCCCGTATGCAGAGATCACGGATCCGTCCGGATTCGTGAATACCGGCACGAACGCCGACGGCTCGCCGAAACCGATCACTATCAAGCAGTTCATCGGCAAAAAAGTGATACTCGTGGATTTCCTGACCTACAGCTGCATCAATTGCCAGCGCACGTTCCCGTACCTGAATGCGTGGTATGAAAAGTACAAAGACCAGGGGCTGGAGATCATCGGCATACACACGCCGGAATTCGCGTTTGAGAAAGATATCAACAATGTGCGCGCGGCGATGCAGAAGTTCGGCATCACGCATCCGATCGTACTGGATAACAACTACGGGACCTGGAACGCCTACGGCAACCAGTACTGGCCGCGCAAATATCTGATCGATATCCACGGCAACATCGTGTACGACCATGTCGGCGAAGGCGCGTACGACGAAACGGAAATGAAAATAAAAGAACTGCTCGCCGAGCGCGCGAAGGCGCTCGGGACGGATATGCCGGCGGACGGTTCGCTTGCCGCATCCGCGGTGCCGGCGGTTTCAACCGCGGCGGGAAGCCCCGAGACATACTTCGGCTCGGCGCGGAACCAGTACCTCGCGAATGGTGCGTCCGGCACGGCGGGGAAGCAGACGCTCTCGCTCCCGCAGACGCCCGCACCCAACAAGCTCTACCTGGGCGGCACCTGGGACATTTCCTCCGAGTATGCGGCGCCCGAGGACGGCGCAAGCGTGCTCTACCGCTACAACGCAAAGAACGTATACCTCGTGGCGTCCGCCGCCGCGCCGGTCAACGTGGACGTGCTTCAAGACGGCGCGCTGGTGCGCACTGTCACGATAGCGGCGAGCACGCTGTACCCGCTCATTGAAGACGCCGCGGCGGGCGAGCATACGCTCCTGCTCCGCGTGAAAGGCACCGGCCTCAAACTCTATACCTTCACCTTCGGGTAGAATATCGATATGAAAGAAATCGCAATATTCGGCGGCGGATGCTTCTGGTGCACGGAGGCGGTGTTCAAGATGCTGGACGGCGTGGAGTCGGTCATGCCGGGCTACGCGGGCGGCACGGTACCGAACCCCACGTATGAGCAAGTGTGCACCGGCGACACGGGGCACGCGGAAGTGACGCGCATTGAATACGACCCGGCGAAGGTGTCGTTCCGCACGCTCCTCACGGTGTTCTTTGCGACGCATGACCCTACCACGCTCAATCGGCAGGGGAACGACGTGGGCACGCAGTACCGCTCCGTCATCCTCTACACGACGCCCGCGCAGAAAGAAGAAGCGGAAGCGTTCATCCGCGAAGTGGACGCGTCGTCAAAAGAGGGCGGGCGCGTGGTCACGGAAGTGAAGCCGCTGGAGGCGTTTTACGCGGCGGAGCCCGATCACCGAGACTACTTTGCGCGCAATCCGGAGAAAGCGTATTGCAACCTCGTCATCAGCCCCAAGGTGGAGAAGGTGCAGAAAGAATTTGCCGAATTACTAAAAGCTAATCACCCCGCATCATGAAAAAAGACGAAGAACTGTCGCCGGAATTGCGCCACGTGGCGCGCGAAGGCGGCACAGAAGCGCCGTTCACCGGCGCGTTGGTAAACAATCACGAGAAGGGCGTGTACAAGTGCGCGATATGCGGGACGGAACTCTTTTCATCCGATACCAAGTTTGATTCCGGCACCGGCTGGCCGAGCTTCACGAATCCGGCGAATCTGGAACACGTTGTGCTCAAAGAAGATACGAGCATGGGCATGACGCGCACGGAAGTCGTCTGCAAAACCTGCGGCGCGCACCTGGGCCACGTGTTTGACGACGGACCCGCGGAAGCGGGAGGGAAGCGCTACTGCATCAATTCCGTCTGCCTGGATTTCCAAAAGGATACGGCGGCGCCAAACTAACCGCTCGCGCACGACAGGTCCGGAATGGGTTTGGTATGATTCATGCATGATATTAAAACCCGCCGAACTGCATCGCCGCTCCATCGCCAAATCGATCAGCTATCGCGTCGTGAGCATCATCGTTGATTCGCTCGTCGCGTATTACTTCACGCGGAGCGTGGCGCTTTCGGCCGGCATCGTGATATTCGTGGACACCTACAGCACCATTGTCTACTACCTCCACGAGCGCGTCTGGGCGCACATCCACTACGGCCGCCAGCCGGTGCAGAATTAAGCGCTTATTTCATCCCGAGCTGTGCGAGGAACGTTTTCAACTCTTCGCCCTCAATGGGGCGCCACGCTCCTTCCGCGAGATCGTCCAGCCGTATATTTAAAATGCGCACGCGCTCAAGCTCCACGACCTGGTTGTGCATCGCGGCGACCATGCGGCGTATCTGATGCTTCTTGCCCTCGGTGAGGGTGATGTTGAAGCTCTTGGGACCGGTTTTGCGCACGGTGCACGGCGCGGTGAGATAGCCCTCAATGTTCACGCCGCCTTCCATCGCTTTCTTAAAACTCTCGCGCAAAGGTTCTGCAGTGCGCACGCGATACTCCTTGTCGTGATCGCGCATCGGGGAGAGGAGCCGTTCGGTCACGCGGCCGTCGTTCGTGAGTATGATGAGGCCGCTCGAGTCCTTATCCAGGCGGCCGACAGGGAAGACGTCCTTCGGCAATCCGGCGCTCTGCTTGATATCTTTCTCACCGAACTGCGGCGAATGGGTGATGACGCCGGTCGGTTTGTTGTACGCAAAATAGAGATGCGTTTTCGGCGAACTGACGCCGCGGATGGTCACCTTATCTCCCTTGTTGATCTTGTCGCCGAGGACGGCGACGCGGCCATTCACGAGCACTTTCTTGCGCGTGATAAGTTCATCCGCGCCGCGGCGCGTGGAAATGCCCTCGTGGGCGAGGTATTTGTTGATGCGCATCGGGTAGTCGTCCTGCATGCGGACACTATACATTTTTTCCATTTTAATGCGAAGTAATGTATGGTGGACTGATGGCAAGAGAAGAGAGCGTTATACGCTTTGAAGGCGTGTCATTTGAATACGGCCACAACAAACCCATCCTGGATGAGGTGGACTTTGCGCTCCGCCGCGGGATGAAGATGGCGGTCATGGGTCAGAATGGCGCGGGC
>JAKAGD010000069.1 GCA_021817685.1 bacterium | reverse complement strand
TGAGGCACGAGTTCGATTCTCGTATCCCGCACAAAGTGCAAAAACCGGTTGAATTCGCTGCAAGGCTTCCTGTGGATAACTCAGCGTGGTATACTTGCCTTACCGAGTAACAAAAAGAAACATGGATAAAAAAGTCACCATTTACAGCACGCCGACCTGCCATTTTTGCCAGATGACCAAGGATTTCCTCAAGGAAAAGGGCATCGGCTACACCGATTTTGACGTCGCTCATGACCTCGCGAAGCGCCAGGAAATGATACAGAAGTCCGGCCAGATGGGCGTGCCAGTCATCTTTGTCGGCGACGAGATGATCATCGGTTTCGACCAGGAAAGGCTCGTGTCCTCGCTCGGCATTGCCGCGTAGGGAACGCACCAAAACGCGCCCCGCTCACGCGGGGCGCGTTTTGTGTTAGTCTCGGAGAAGTCTCGCCTTTATTTTGCCGCCGTATCATCGAAGACTCGATACGTTCGGCTCGTTCGGCGCAAAAGAATGTTAGATTACTAACGTTCTTTTTGCCTCACTCGCCGCCGTAGTTCAATGGATAGAACGGCTCACTCCTAACGAGCCGATGCAGGTTCGATTCCTGCCGGTGGCACCACAAGAGTACTTCAGAAAATATAGTCGTGAGGACACTCCTTGTTTTCTTGGTCGCACCAGACCTGGTATACTAGAAGGCACATGGACCCGGAACTGAAACGTCAGTTGGAGGAGATTCACGCGCTCACAAAGGACAACCACCGGATGCTCCGCGCCATCCGCCGCGACCAGTGGCTCGGTTTCATCGGCCGCGTGATTGTCTGGATCATCGTGCTCGCGCTTCCGCTCTATCTCTATCAGCAGTATCTCCAGCCGTTCGTCTCCAAGTTCTCTTCGGCGCCCGGCGCGACCACGACCGGACCCTTCGGTTTCCCGACTTCCGCCCAAATGGAAAAGCTGATAAACTCGTTCAAGGCGGCGGGTCTCTAGCCTTTCGTCCGCCGATCCGCTTGGATACGTAGGCGTGTTCTCGCTCGTTCGGAGCACAAACATACAAGCAGACATGTATGTTATTGTGTCCTCACTTCGCTTGGATAGCTCAGCTGGTAGAGCACTTCCCTGAAGAGGAAGGGGTCGTCGGTTCGATCCCGACTCCAAGCACCCATATGTTCCAAAAGCTCTTTGGGTGGATACAAAGATACGAGCGGCACCTTTCCGCGCTTGCGATGGTTGCCGGCTTCGTCGCGGACAATCTTATCTTCGAGCGCGTAGATCTCTGGCAGACCCAACTGCTTTTTGCCTCGTACGCGGCCGCCTGTTTCATCAGCATTCCGCTCCTGCACTGGATAGAATCGCGCGCGACGCTCCGGGGCGCGCCCTTGCCGCGATGGCGCCTCATCCTGCCGCTCGTGACCCAGTTCGCGCTCGGCGGGTTCTGGAGCGGGTTCGTCATTTTCTACGGGCGCTCGGCTGATCTCGGTGCGTCGTGGCCGTTCCTCCTGTTCCTCTTCCTCATCTTTCTCGGGAGCGAATATTTCCACCGGTACCATGCGCGCCTTGTCTTCACGAGCGTGCTGTTCTTCTTTGCGCTCTATTCCTACGCGATATTCACCGTACCGATATACACCCACACCATAGGCACGCTGACCTTTATTGAGAGCGGCTTGGCCGCAGTCGGGATATTCGCTCTTTTCACCATCCTTTTGCGCACTCTTGCGCGCGAGCGGTTTCTTGCCGACGTTTGGCGCATCCGCGTCGGCGCATTTGCAGTGTTGGTCGTGATGAACGTATTCTATTTCACCAATGTCTTGCCGCCCCTGCCGCTTTCCGCCGAGGCGGCGGGCGTCTACCACGCGGTGTGGCGCGTGCCGGGCGCGTACCTGGCCTCAAGCGAGACGGGTCAGTCGTGGCAAGTGCGGTATCTTGGCGCGGCACCGACCCTGCACGTCGCTTTCGGCGAAGAACTCTCCGCATACAGCTCCATATTTGCCCCGACGACGCTCATGACGACCGTCGTGCACCAGTGGGAGTGGTACGATCCGACCGCCAAGCAATGGGTCACAAAAGCGACGATCGCGTATCCGATACTCGGCGGACGCGACGGCGGATACCGCGGCTATTCAACTGTTCCGGTGCGGGAGATAGGGCAGTGGCGCGTAAGCATCAGGACGGCCGATGGGCGCCTTATTACGCGATTGCCGTTCATCGCTGAGCGAACGATGTCCCCGCTTCCTCAAGAAACGGTCACGCTGAAATGACTAAGGGCGGCTAGCCCGCCTTTACGCGCAGTTTTGTCTGCTTTGCCTTGTCGAGCTTGGGGAGGATGATGGTCAAAAGGCCGTCCTTTGCGCTTGCGGAGGACGCTTCCACGTCGACTTCCTGCGGGAGGAGTATCGTACGCGAGAACGAGCCCCAGAAGAGCTCGCGGGTGAAATAATCGGGGCCGGAGACCTGTTCGCGCTCCATGCGCGAACCGGATATCTCGACCATATCGCGGCTTATGGAAATACTGAGCTCATCGGGCCGCACGCCGGCCACAAAAGCGCGGATGATGATATCGCTCGCGGTCTGGTGCACGTCCACCGGAAGCTGCCCTTCGCTTTCCGGCATGTCGTCATCGAGCGGAGCCGGCCGGCTGGCGGCGCCCCCGCGGACCGGGACCTCCTTTCGCGGCGGAGTCGTCGTCACCGGCGACTCATCGTCAAAGGCATCAAACGCATCGCCGGAGGCGGTGCTGCCGGAAAGGCGGTCGAAGAAAGAGCGCTTCATGTTCATAAGTATCAGGTGTTGTTAGGAAGATTACGGTACTGGAAATATTTTAGCACCTCGAATGCCGCGAAGAAAACGACCGCGACCGTCCAGATGAGGAAAAACGCGGCGAGCGTGGTTGAAGTACCTTGGTTGATGATAAGCGTGTTGAATGCAGTATGCAATACGACGGCGAGGATAAGTCCGAACGCTCCCGCGGTCATGCGCGCGAGCGGTCCGCCCGCATCCGAGAAAGCGAGCGCGAATCCGATAGCCGCCGAGGCCACGACGTGGAGCAGGGTAGAGCCGAGGAAGCGCACGTCGCTCGTGAAGAGTCCGGCGACGAGCTGTCCGTCCGAGAGCGGGGCGAGGAGAAAAAGCATATTCTCCGCCGCGGCAAATCCGAGCGCCACCGTGATCATATAGATGACATAATCCGGCGCTTCATCCACCGCGTTGCGCCAGAGGATGAGTATTGCCACCATGCCGTACTTCAGCACTTCTTCAATGAGCGCCCAGGCGGTGAGGACCGGGAGCGTGCCGGCGAGGTGCGCCTTTGCGTATTGCTCGAACGGAAGAGCGAGCGGCACCGCCGCCATGCCGGCGATGAACGTGAACGCGATGAGCGCCTTCGGTTCGGGGTGCGCGGCGTCCTCCTTCAGCAGGAAATAGAGCCAGATGAACGACGGCAAGAGACCGCCGAGGAATGCGTAGCCGAGCGTGGTAAAGGTCACGCGTATATTCTAGCGCACAAACGGAGCGCGATGAGGAACGGGAAGGTATTACTCGAAAGGTACGGCGTAATTTTCTGCACCACACGGGCACTTCTTGTTTTCTAATTCGCTTCGCTCATAAGAAAACAAAGTCGCTGGAAATTCGCCCCGCCCTCGCCTCGTCAGGCTGCGGGAGCCCTTTCTCGCAACACCTTCCCGTTCCGCTAATTCCCGGGCCACTTTGCGACCATCAGGAACTGCGCGTCTTTGCTCGGCATGGACTGGAATATTTCTTCGGTGACGAACGGCATGAACGGGTGGAGGAGCCGGAGCGTGCGGTCTAGGAGAGTGACGAGGAGCCGCGCGCGCG
>JAKAGD010000006.1 GCA_021817685.1 bacterium | reverse complement strand
CCGATCTTCAGTTCGCCACACCCCCCTTGCTTGCCGTCGATATTTTGGAATATGCACGAACGCTTTTTCCGGCGCGCGAAAGAATTCGCTTCCTTGATCCGGCTATCGGGACAGGCGCTTTCTATACCGCTCTTCGGAAAGTGTTTTCAAAGGAACGAATCGCCGAAGCACTTGGCTTCGAGATCGATCCCAACTACGGCAAACCAGCTGCGAAACTCTGGGAAGGTTCCGGCCTCGATCTTAGGCTCGCCGACTTCACGCGCGCTGCCGCGGCGCCCCGCGCCAATCTAATTATCTGCAATCCGCCTTACGTCCGTCATCATCACATGACGAATGAGGAAAAAATCCGTTTGCAGCTGCGCACTATGAACGCCAGTGGTATGAAGCTGAGCGGTCTTGGTGGGCTCTACTGCCACTTCCTCGGCCTCTCACATGGTTGGATGGCTGATGGCGGCATAGCCGGCTGGCTCATTCCGAGCGAATTCATGGACGTAAATTATGGTCAGGCTGTGAAGCGCTACCTCCTCAGTAAGGTGACGCTTCTCCATATCCACCGCTTTGATCCGAATGACGTGCAGTTCGCCGATGCGCTCGTCTCCTCGGCCGTCGTCTGGTTCAAGAAGGCGCCCCCACCGCCTGAGCATTCGGTGACCTTTACCTTCGGCGGGACCCTCAGCTCCCCGAAGATTTCTCGGAGCGTCTCGGCTAGTGCACTTGCCCATGAGTCGAAGTGGACGCGCTTTCCGGTGGAGGGGGTCCGGACAAACTCTTCGATCCCCACGATCTCCGACTTTTTCAAGATCAAACGTGGGATCGCCACCGGCGATAACGGCTATTTCATTCTTTCGGCCGACGACATCGCAGCGCACGGTCTCCCGGTTGAAGCCTTCCGCCCAATCTTGCCGAGTCCCCGCTATCTGCCTGATGACCAAGTTGACGCCGATGGGAACGGCAATCCGAAGATTGAGCGGCGCATGTTCCTTCTTGATACCCGTCTCAACGAGGACGAGATCAAAACCCGTTTTCCCACGCTTTTTGCTTATCTCGAAGAGGGGAAGAGGCGGGCGCTTCACGTCCGCTACCTCTGCAGCCATCGCTCACCCTGGTATGCGCAGGAGAATCGACCGCCGCCGCCGATCGTCTGTACTTATCTCGGCCGCAAAGATACTGCGCGCGGCCGTCCTTTCCGCTTCATCCTCAACCGTTCGCAGGCAACAATCGCAAATGTCTATCTTGCCATGTACCCA
Source organism: bacterium (assembly GCA_021817685.1). Taxonomy (GTDB): domain Bacteria; phylum Patescibacteriota; class Minisyncoccia; order Phycocordibacterales; family Phycocordibacteraceae; genus C7867-001. The sequence continues at coordinate 15,624 of JAKAGD010000006.1, read as the reverse complement.
ACACCTCCGCTCGCGCGCGCCCTGGCGCACGATCCCAAACTGATCGAACGTGTCTGGAAGGTTCTAAACACGATTACCCCTGCGCAGCTCCTTGGCGAAGGGCGCGTTTACGGCGGCGGTCTCCACAAACTCGAACCGAAGGAACTCGCCAACGTCCCCGTCCCGCAGCTCATGGACCTCCTGCCGGAGCACGAGCGACCGGCTAAACAAGCAGACTTTCTGGAGGAGCTTGCAGCATAGCAAGGGAAGACTGGCTCCGGCGTCAAACTTTTGATAATTCTCTTCTTTCAGAGGTAAGGGAGATCCTCTTTCACTTGAAACAAAAACCCGGCGTGCATAAGCCGGGTTCGAAATATAGCTATTGGGACACTCTGGCGGCGCGCTGCTCTCCCAATGCAAGTTCACCCAAATAGCGGCATGCTCTGATCGCAGCACCTGACGCCGTAACAATGGCAGTTCTCTGTTGTCGGAGTACGACAAGCCAGACGTACACGTATGCCGCATGGTCAAGCCGGGGATCGAGGTTGATTCCGAGATCGGCACACAGAAATGCGGCACCAAGCTCGGCAACTAATTCCTCCATGGCATATGCGCAATCGCCGAAGCGACCAGAAAGTTCGCGGTTCAGGCGCTTCGGATGTCCCGACCAATGAACATGCTCGTGTAGCAGGACGGAGTAGAAGGCTTCCGTCACCGTGCTGGTTTCGGTGCCGATGAACCGGCGCCGCTCGGGCATGTGAATACAGTCGGACGACCTGTTGTAGCCGGCCACGTCACCGCCATAGCGGATATCCGCTCCAATCCCAGAAACGAACGCGTCAACCGATACGAGGTGCTCGGTTCGGTTCTCAGGTAAGACCTCAGCCTTGAACCAACCATCCACCTGGTCCGCATTGAAGACCGACGAGCCCCGGACCACCAAACGTTCCCGCGCCGTTACCGTACCCTCATTCTCGTTTTTACGTTCTTCGGTCTCGCGCTTGAAGAACACGATCTCAGACGCCTTCTCTCCCTTACGCACCTGGGCGCCCTGCGTGCTCCATTGCCGATAGGTGGCCCAGTACGGCGACGTATAGCCACGAATACGGCTGGCGGACCACAGCGCAAGAGTATTGACGCCACGATAGGGATTCCTTGTGATCGCATTGCGCGGGAAACCGGCCGATCCCTGGTGCCAGGGCATCTGATATTCGCCAACTCCCGCCTCTATTGCCTCGATAATCTGACTCGTCACCCGCGCATAGATGTCAACGCGCGGCAAAGAACTACTGGTTTCCATGACACGCTCCTTATCACGCCAGGAACACCGGAAATTCGGTGCTCCAAAGTGACAAGGAGACGTGGCCGCTACGACTCCTCAGGGCCCCTTAAGTCGGGCCGGCCTGCGCGGTGGTAGAAGGCAAGGGCGAGCGCGACCGCGTCGAAGAGGCTCTGCCGCGGATCTTCGCTCATCCACGGTTTGCGATACGGCGGGAGCCGATGCGCGAACGCCGGGATTCGCATCGCGATCGCCTGGGCGATTTCGTGCTTGGTCAACGCACCTACCTGCACGAAACACTCGGCAATCTCGCTTCTTCTGCAGCGGTGAACTTCGACGAGTTCGGCCATAGCGACGTGCTCGAGCATGCGGTACAGCTTCCGTATGCGGGAAGTCCTGCGCGAGCCACTTTCGCTCGTGTCTTCGACGACGAGCACCTCGGGGCGATACCGGGTTATGAGCTTCCGGAGCGCTTCTACCGTCCTCGCGTTCTTGTGTTTCTCTTTGAGTTCCTTTACGCCCCAGTCAAACGGGCTTTCCGGTCCCTCGAAGAACACGAACGCGAACCCTCGGCTAAACGGATACACGGCAAGCACAAGATTCTGGGGTTGTGCATCGCTCATATGCCTTCGAGCGGCTTCGCTTTGCCGGTCGCGCGCTTCAGGGCAAGCTCGCAAAGCTCCCGCTTGCGTAATCCGGCAAGGCTGGTAGTGTTCTCTAGCGCCAGGTGAAGCTGGTAGATATTCCACATGACTCGGTCCTCAACCCGGGTATAGACGTGGGGAAACATCGCCGACGGGGGAATCCCGAAAATCACCTGGCAGGCAAGCGCAACCTCGACCTTCGGGGTGCGCTTGCCGTGCTCGATCCGGGACATGTGCGACGCGCTCTGGAAGCCGATCAGGGAGGCGAGCTCCTTGACGGTGAGCCCCCAGACCCTCCGGTGCGTGCGCAAATAGCACAGCACATCAGATTTCTCCTTTTTCATAGACTTCGTGTCCCTCTGCCGTTACTAAAGTGGACGGAGGAACCCTTTTTATTTTCGCGCGCACCGAAGCGCGCACTAGGGGTGGAATCGTGCCTATGAGGATATGACGGGTAGACATGGGGACGTGGGGACGTGGCAGCAGGTGTCGGAAAATCGTCCGCCCTGGAGAAATGAGGTCCGAAAGAATATGAGAAATCTGCTTCCCGATATCTCTCTGTACGTCCCCACGTCCCCACGTCCACCCGGCGGTGCCGTTATGCTCCATCGCTGTGGACATCAGGTTGATATCCAGCGCTATCCAGGGCAGCGCAGAGCGCTGCGCGATCAAACCGACCACTTTCAAAGTCGTCGATAAGGGCCGAGAGAATCACGAGCGTCGCAGGGCCAAAGGTGAAGATTTCCGTCAGCCGGAACTCGTCTACATCCAAGCCCCCGGCGAGGCGACGCAGCAGTTTCTGGACCAGCCGGTTTTCCATGGTGTATGGATCGCTATGGATTCGCCCCACGATCGACGACAGAGGATCGCGAAGCTCATCTTCGGACACCAGGAGGGTTCCTCGCGGAGCGCGCCGACGGATTTCGGCGACAAACGCGGCAAGGCTTAGGGTATCGGTATCAGGCTTCACAACTCGTACGCAGCGCGGTTACTCAGGCTTGGCCGACTGCTCTTCTGGGGTCCCCGCGTGAGAATCCGTGACACCGTAGCGGATGCAGAGCTGGTCCACCTTCGGTTTCTCCGAGACAGGGACCACGTACACGCCGTGGCTCTTGTAGGTCGCAAGGTGGAGCCGCTTTCGCAAGATGCCGCCGATATATCGCGCCGTAATCGGCCTATCGTACTCTTGGCCAAAACGACCGGCAAAAGCGTCGGTAATCTCGGAAATGGGCACGCTCGGGCGGTTTGTCTCAGCGAATAGCTCCCCAAGAACTTCAAGAACGCCTGCTTCGGCAGACGCGGAGCGTTCGGAGAAGAGCGCTTGATCGAAGGTTCGAACGGCTTGTCGTATGTCGTCGCGCAACGCTTCGTCGTCAATGATGGAGAGGAGCGGTATCAGTATCTGGTTCAGGCGGGGCGACAGCGCCGGGTCAACGAGGGACTCGTCTGCGCGGATACCTTTCAGGTTCTGGAAGCGATACATGAGAAGCTGATTGCGCAGCTTCGCGGCTTCCACTTTCTGCGCGTCCGGCAAATTGAGCGGAATGTCGCCGCGCATAGCGCGCTGGCCCGTCTCTTCGGTGAGAAACCGGCTCTCAAGGGCTTGATCCTCGAATGAGCGGCGCATGGCGACGATCTTGGGACCGAAGACATTGAACGCGCGCGGGTCGAATTCGCGCTTTGCCGTCATCGCCGTGCGGAGCACAGGAAAGCCCTTGGCGTTGCCGTTGTTGAATATCTTCACGAGTTCCGATCTCTCGTCGCTAAACCGGAAATCGGCCTCGTCGAAGATAAGGGTGCCTCGGAAGGTGTCGAGGACGTGGAAGATCGGCGAGACTGTTGAGGCGCCGCTCGCGAAGAAGGCTTTGTAGCAGAGGGAGCCGATGACCATGAGCGCCCGGGTCTTCCCTGAGCCGTAGTCGCCGCGGAGACGCAGGTACGGGAGTTCGTTGAAGGCGTCGTACACCCAGGTGAGGAGGATGTAGTAGCTGGCGATGCGAAGGAATTGGTCGGAGAGGTCCACGTAACGGTACAGGTACTTCTGGATGGCCACGACCAGCTCGGAGACTGAGGCGTATGGTTCCGGTTTTTCCGCGAGCAACACCGCCTCGTGCTTGATCAGGTTATTAGTTGCTGGGACCGGGAGGAGCTGTGCCCTCGGTTGCAGAGGCACACCATCCACTAGCGAAATGGAGTCGCCATCGCAAACGGCAAGCATGGTCCGGCGCTCGTCCTTCACATAGACAAGCTCAACAAATCGGCCGTCCGGAAGAACGCGCGAGACGGTTGGTATCCTGGACTGATTTGCGGCGGCATTCTCCATGCGGATATCAGCATGGGCCACATGCCGAGTTCGGCGAAGGGGGGTAGTCGTGCCACCCGCGCACGTATTCCCCGCCTACCCCGTGACAAACACGACGTATACGCTAGATTCGTATACGCCCTAACCATGAGGTACTTCGTCTATTGCCGAAAATCTACGGAATCAGAGGATCGACAAATCCTTTCTATTGAATCGCAGCGGTCAGAAATCGCGCGGCTTTTCGGCGCTCAACCCGACATTCAGATCGTTGAAATGTTAAGTGAAGCTCGAAGCGCCAAGGCACCAGGGCGCCCAGTTTTTGATCATATGATCAAACGGCTCGAAAAGGGGGAAGCCCAAGGAATTATCGCCTGGCACCCCGATCGCCTCGCCCGCAATTCTGTGGATGGTGGCCGTATCATTTACCTGCTCGACCAGAAGATTCTCAAAGACCTCAAATTCGCATCTGCCTCGTTCGAGAATAGTCCGAATGGAAAGATGATGCTATCAACGCTCTTCACCTTCTCGAAGTATTACGTCGATAGCTTGAGTGAGAATGTGAAGCGAGGGAATCGGACGAAGGTAGAGCGCGGATGGAGGCCTGGGCCGGTTCCGATCGGCTACCGGAACTGCAAGGAAACCAAGACAATCATTCCTGATCCCGTGCACTTCCCCATGGTGGAGCAACTCTTCCGGTTAGCGCTGACAGGAGTGTATTCAGTAAAGCAGCTCCTCCTCAAAGCAAACAGTGAATGGGGCTACCGTACGCCGAAACACAAGCGATCTGGCGGGCGTCCGCTCGCTTTGAGTACGCTCTATAAAATGCTCGCCAATCCATACTACACAGGGCATTTCCTCTGGAACGGAGCCCTTTATCCCGGCAAGCACAAAGCCATGATCACGACGGTGGAGTTTCAGCGTCTTCAGGACTGGCTTGGGAGACCGGGGACAACGAAGCCGCAACGACACCAATTCCCCTTTACCGGCATGATTCGCTGTGGTGCCTGCGGACTGATGGTAACCGCTGAGCAGAAGGTGAATCGATACGGTTCGCGTTATATCTACTATCACTGCACGAAGCGAAACTTGGGCGAGCGATGTTCCCAGTCTTCTATCGAGGCAAAGGCGCTTGAACGGCAGATTGTTCAGTTTCTCACCTCACTGACAGTAGACGAAGACCTACATCGCTTTCTCGTGGAAACCTCCTTGGACGCCGAGAAAGCGGACCACGACCGGGAACGGGCGCGGGCACAACTTGAACGCAGCTCGGCAGAGGTCCAGCAACAGCGCGACACGCTGGTCGATCTGCGCGTGCGCGGATTCATTTCCGATGAAGAATTCATGGAACGGCGGCAGAAACTCTCCTTGGACGAGATTTCACTCAACGAGCGCATAGATGGACTGGACCATACGCAAGATTGGTTCGAACCCGCGAAACTACTCATTTCGTTCAGCAATAGAGCCACGGAATGCTTTCAGGCTGGGGATGAGCGAACGAAGCGCCTAATCCTCGAAACTGTGGGTTCGAACCTTTCGATGAAGGACGGAAAGTTATCTATTGACGCCGCAAAACCGTTCACGGCGAGCGCCGGAACGTCAAATATTCTCCAAAGGTGCGGGATACGAGAATCGAACTCGTGCCTCAACCTTGGGAAGGTCGCGTCCTACCACTAAACCAATCCCGCATCAGAACCAACTCAATACTTTTTCCCACCAGGACGGGGTCGTGGTGGGGGTCGCCGTTGCCGGCGGCACCACCACGATAACCTCTTCCCCGGGCCTTGCAACCCCGAACGCGGTCCGGATGGCGGCCTCCTTGCCGCGCGCCGTGTCCAGAGCGGCCAGGTTCGCCGCGAGCGTCGCTTTGCGGGCTTCCAGCTCCTCGTATTGCCACTTCGCGTCGTTCGCTTGGGATACCGCGACGTGCGCCTTGCCCGCCAGTCCCCAAATATTCGACACGAGCCAGAATGCGGCGAGCAATAGGACGCCGATAAGAATCCCCTTTCGCCACTGTTCCGCGCGCATTACCCCAGTATACCCGATAACTCAAAGGGACCGCGGCAATGTGATTTTGGAGACTCTCGGAGGCGGAGCAGCATGGCGAATTGCGGCGCCGAAGGGCAGCTGCGACGCAATTTGCGACGCCGAGAGTGAGCGCGTCCCGCGGCAGGGCGGGACGACGCGTGCTCCAAAATCACATTGCCGCGGTCCGCTTCTACTCCGCGCTCGACTGCACCATCTTCATGAACACCTCTTCGGGGATGTTCACCTTCCCTTTCCCGCGCTCAAGCAATTTCTTCTTGCCGCGCTTCTGCTTGTCGAGGAGCTTGTTCTTTCGCGAGACGTCGCCGCCGTAGAGATACCCCGTGACATCTTTGCGCATCGCGGAAAGCGTTCTTGAAGAGATGATGCGCCCGAGCGCCTTGCCCTGGATCTTCGTGACGAAGAGCTGTTTCGGCAGAAGACCGTGGAGCTTCTCCACCATCTTCTCCGCTTCCTCCTCCACGCGGCGGCGCGCGACCACGCGCGCGAACGCAGCGACCGGCTCATCAGCGACGAGCACATCGAGCCGCACCACGTCCGCCTCCCGCTCGGGAAGTATTTCATAGGAAAGCGAGGCGTAGCCCGAAGAGATGTTCTTCAATTTGTCGAAGAAGCCGCGCATGAGTTCCCGCAGCGGCATTTCGATGGTCATCTCAATGCGGCCGTCGCCGAACGTTTCGGTCGCGAGTGTCTGCGCCTCGTGGTCGTAGAGCATCTGCACGAGCGCGCTCACGCAGTCGGGCGGAGTGATGATGATGACCTTCGCCCACGGCTCCTCTATCTTCTCTATATCGCCGAACTCGGGAAATTTCGCCGGCGTGTAAATGGTCTCCCGCACGCCGTTCGTCTTTGTGACCACGTAGGAAATGGTCGGAATGGTGACGATGAGCGAAAGATTGAATTCGCGGCGCAGGCGCTCGGTGACTATCTCCAGGTGGAGAAGGCCCAGGAAACCGCACCGGAACCCGCGCCCGAGCACCCCGGAAGATTCCTCTTCAAAGGAGAGCGACGAGTCGGAGAGGCGCAGGCGTTCAAGCGATTTACGCAATAGCGGCAGGTCATCCTGGCTCTCCGGGTAGACGGAGGCCCAGACGACCGGCCGTACGCGCTCATAGCCCGGCAAAGCCGGCAGAGCGCCTCGTACCGCGCCGATGGTATCGCCGACCGCCACCACGCCCGGCTCCTTGATGCCGGTCACGATGTAGCCGATCTCTCCGGCCGAGAGCGAATCGGCGGGCGTCTCGCCCGGGGTGAAGATGCCGGTCTCAAGCGCGATGAACTCTTTTCCTGCCGCGTGGAACCGAAGCGGCTGTCCTTTCTTGAAGGTTCCGTCGAACACGCGCAGATAGACGGCGACGCCGCGGTGCGTTGAATAGGAGAAATCAAAGATAAGGCCCCGCGGCTCATCCTCTCTTGAAGAGCTCCGGGGAGGGGGTATTCGCTGCACGATCGCCTCGAGCAATTCGGGTACGCCCGCTCCCGTCTTCCCCGATACGGCGAGCACGTCCTCCACCGGTACGCGCACGAGCTTCGCGAGCTCGGCTGAGACTTCAGCGACGCGCGCGGCCGGCGAGTCTATCTTGGAAACGACCGGTATGATGACGCACCCCTGCTCTTTGGCCATAGCGAGCGTCGTGAGCGTCTGCGCCTGCACGCCCTGCGTTGAATCGACAAGAAGTAGAACACCCTCCACCGCGTGGAGCGCGCGCGAAACTTCATAGGAGAAATCGATGTGCCCGGGCGTATCAATGAGGTTCAGCACATAATCGCGGTACTGCATCCGCACCGGCTGCATCTTGATGGTAATGCCGCGCTCGCGCTCCAGGTCCATGCGGTCGAGCACCTGGTCGCGCATGAGGCGCTCGGGGATGGCTCCGGTGCGCTCAAGCAAGCGATCGGCCAGAGTCGACTTGCCGTGGTCGACGTGCGCAATAATGGAGAAATTCCGTATCCGGTCCTGATTCATGGCTGTATCGGGTCCTCGGCGGACGGGGCGAGGAGAGCGGAACGCCCGGTGTGGGTGCGTATGATCTTATCCAGCGCCGAAGCGACGATGCGGAACTCCTCATTTTCCACGAAATACAGCGCGAGCGCGGCGGCAATGAGGCCGACAACGCCGGCTGCGAATCCCTGCAAGAAGACCGACATAAGCGTCGTCAGCGGCGCGATGCCTCCCTCAAGAAGGAGCGTGCCGTATGCGGCCGCGCCGCCGGCGAGCGCGGCGAGCGTCCCGTCAAAAAGCGGCTTCCCGAGCGTCCTCGCAAGGCCGGGAGAAACGCTCCGGAGCGCAAGGAGAGAGAGCAGGACCAGGAATACCTGGCCCAGGGTCGCGGCGAGCGCAACGAGGAGAATGCCGGTGCCGTGGACGTCGCTCACTTTCAAGAACGCGGCGAGCGCCGAGGGGAATACGGTGCTCCCCGTCTTGAGGAATGCGAGAGCGAGCACCACCGTGAGCGCGCCGCCGGCGATCTGATACAGAAGCGGCCGCCACGATTGGTGCACCGCATAGAGCGCGCGCGAGAAGAGGAGCACCAGGCCCTGGGCGACAAGACCGACCGCGAGGACGGCGAGCAAGGCGGCAGTAAGCCGGGTCGCATTCCAGTCGAACGCGCCGGTGCCGAGAATGACGCGCACGATGTGCGCGCGCAAGACGGCGATGAGGCCGAGCGAGACGACCGACCAGAGGATGATGTGCCGCGCGCTTGAAGAGAGTATCTGCGTGAACTCGCCGCGCCGTTCTTCCCCCGATGCTTCCGACAGCGCCGGGAACGCCGCGACAGCGTAGGACGAGCCGATGAGCGCGAGCGGAACCGCCTCAAGATTGCTCGCAAAGGTGAAAACAGAAATGGAGCCCGTGCCGACGCGAGACGCGAGCGAGGTAAGGAAAAGCGCCGTCACCGAGCCCATGCCGAGCGCAAGCGAACGCGGAATGGAATCCCGCACGACCGACGCCATGACCGCGAACGTCGGCATGCGCAGGCGCGGCAGGACGCCCGCCTCGATCACGACCGGTATGTTCACGGCGAGGTACGCGATCGAACCGATGAGGACGCCCCAGCCGATGCCCGGGAGTCCCCAGAGCGGATAGAAAGCGACCGTGCCGATGATGATGCCGAGGTTGTAAAGCACCGGCGAAAGCGCAAAGAGCGTAAAGCGCCGGTGCACCTGCGTCACGCTCCCGAGGATGCCGGAGAGTCCGAGCAGAATGGGCTGCAGGAGCAGGATGCGCGCAAGGAACACGAACTCGGCGTTCTGCGCCGACGCAACGAAGCTCGGATACAGCAGAGCCAGGAATTGCGGCATGAAGACCGCAAGCACAGCGCAGATGAGCCCGCCGACGCCGAAGAGGAATGTCGCGCTTTCGGAGAGAAGCCGGCGCGTGCCTTCCCTGTCCATGCCGGTGATGCGCGGAATGAGGACGTATGCGCTCACGAGCGAGGAAACGAGCGCAAAAACGAGATCCGGCACGCGGAATGCGGCGTAATAAAGATCGAGCGTCTGTCCCGCGCCGAACGTATGCGCAAAGGTGCGATCGCGCAGAAGCGCGAGCGCTTGAGACGCAAGGGTGAGAGCGGCAAGCAAGTACGCGGCCTGATGCAGGCCGCGTACCGGAGCCGCGATGCGTTCGAGAAAGCGCCGAACCATCACCCTATAATACTCTAACTGCTTCCCCCAGGCGAATAGGAAAAGAGGCGCTCTTAGCGCCTCTTTTCCTTCCACCGCTTCGTCTTTACTACTTGGCGGGGGCCTGAGCCGAAGCCACGGACGCCGGCGAGATGGTGAGAAGATTCGCCGGGAACGGATTCCTGCCCGCCTTGAGCGCTTCAAGCTGGGTGGCGACGGCCTTCGCGTTTTCCGCAGACATGTCCGAGATGGCCTGCATTTGCGCGACCGCGTTCGTCATGTCGCCCTGCTTGGCGTACACCGCCGAGAGGAAGTAGCGCGCATTCGCGAACTGCGGATTCGCCGCAACCGATGCCGAGAGCGCAGCGGCCGCATTCTGGTAATCGGCCTGCGCCGCATAGAGGATGCCGACCTGGAAGAGGATGTTCGGGTCGTTCGGCTGGAAGTACGCCGCCGCGAGCGCCGATGCGAGCGCGTCCTTCACGTTGCCGTCTTGCACCTCGAGCTGAGAGAGGAGGAAGATGGCGGCCGTGTAGTCCTGCTTGAGCGAGATGGCTTCCTTCAGGTCCGCCTCGGCGGCCTTGTTGTCCTTGTTCGCGATATCAAGCTGGGCAAGGATGTACGGTATCTGCGGATTCGTCGGATTGAGCGCCTGCGCTTTCTTATACGCGGTCTTGGCGCTGTCGTACGCGCCGGAGACGCCGAGCGGGACCGCTTGCGCGTAGAGATTGCCGAGCGAGAGCCAGCCCTGATAGTCCGAAGGATCGACGTTCGTAGCAGTAAGCGCCGCGTTGATGCCGGAGGAAAGCGCCGCTTGGTACGCTTTCTGCGCCGAAGCCTTGTCCATGGTCGTGGACGCGGCGATGATGCCGAGCCGCGCATTCGCGATGCCCGCCTGAAGCTGGTACGCGACTGCGGACGGCGCGAACGATATCGCATTCTGCGCGGACTGATCGGCCTTGTCGAGATCGCCGGCGGAATACGCGGCGGACGCGCTTGAGAGCTGCGAGGCCGCGATGTAATGCCCCACGAGCGTATACGCGGCGACCACGGAGGAGAGCAGGAGGATGGTCAGCGAGAATACAATGACGAAACCGAGCCGCGGACTGCGCGCGAATATGACGCCCCACTGAGCTCCGCCCGCCGAGAAACGCATCGTTGATACGAAGAGCCCGGCGAAAACGAACATGAGGACGAGCACGACGGTGCCCGGCAGATCGAACAGCGCCGTCGCGAACAGGTACACCGACCCGACGAACGACGTTATCGCGACGTAGCGGACGAACGGGTCCTGCGGCGAACGCAAGATGAGCATACGGAGCCCGAGCACGATGAAGAGGCCCAGGAACGCAAGCCACGCAAGGAGGCCCACGACGCCGGTCGTCACCATTGAGGTCGGTATGAAGCCGATGCCGGAAGAAAAGTCGATGTTCCAGAAGATGGTCGAGTTGAGGGACGCATCACGGTACTTGAGCCACTCGACGCCGAAGGTGCTCGGGCCGCTCCCGAAGACCGGCGAGGCCGAGTACGCTTTCTGGGCGACCGAGAGCGTCGACTGCCAGGAGGGACGGATGTTGAGGATGTTCACGTGGAGCGCGTTCGCAAGCGCGCCCCCGAGCTGGCCGCCGATGAGGAAGAAGAGCGAGATGGCGAGGACGGCGAGCGGGAGAACGAGAGAACGATTGCCTTCGTCGCTCTCAAGCGGAGCCTCGTCCATGACGATGGCTTCATCAAGGTCGGCGTCGCCGGACTTGGAACCGCGCCGCATGACCGACTCCACAAAGAGGCCGAGCGAGACGAGCGCGAGCAGTATCCACACGAGCGACGCGTTCGCCACAGCGAGGAGGAACAGCGCCACGGCGCCGCTTATAAGGAGTGCGCGGTAGGTGCGCTGCGAAAGCTCGAGGAACCGGAGCGTGATAAGGACGATGACGATGCCGAGCCCGAGGAGCGAAGCGAGATCGCTGAACGAACCGACGATGGAGAACGCTGGCGAGACGGTGTTCGGGGCGAACTGGCCGACGATGACAACGGCCGTTTCAAAAAGCGCGAGAACGCCGAACGCATATGCGCCGACGCGGAAGAACGACTGGTAGTGCTCGGAGCGGCGCAGGATGAGCGCAGAAAGCGTGCCGAGCACGGCCGCGATGAGCATGAAGCCGAGCGTATCCGGTTCAAGCGCGGTGCCCCAGAGCGCATTACTGAACGAGACGCCCGAGAACGCTGCGGAGAGCGCATACGCGACGACCGGCAACCAGAGCGCACCGATGAGCACGGACGGCGGGAAGATGACATTGCCGCGCGCCAGCCGCGCGAGGATATAGAGTGCGAGCGTAATGAGCGCGCCGGCTGCGAGCAGGAAGGTCTTTGTCGTAGTGAACGAGATCGCCACAGACGGGACGAATATAAACACCGCGGCGACGATCGTTATGAAGAGGGCCCAGATACTGACAGTATCAAGCGAACGGCGACGAGGCGCGATAGCTGATTGCGGAGGCATAATGAATTCTTAATTGATATTATTCTTCACGTGGTAATAACGCCAAGTATATCCCGTCGATGTTCTATAAAATCGCTTATCCACATTTTTCCGTAAGGTGACACCTTTATTTATTCTTGATTTCCTTGACTCCGTAAGGTGACACCTTATACTTAGAGCATGACAAAGAGGGACGCTCCGTTCGCCGTAGACGAGTGGTACCACTGCTACAACCGCGGCATTGAAAACCGTATAACGTTCGAGGATACGCGGGACTATCACCGATTCCTTGAGCTGCTGTACTTAGCGAATGATACGTCGCCGCTCCGGCGTGACGACATAGGCAATCATAAGTTCGAGGAGGTGCTGAGTATCCCCCGCGGGAAGCCGCTGGTGGCCATCGGGGCATTCTGCCTCATGCCGAACCACTTTCACTTGGTGGTAAAGGAGATTTCGGAGGGGGGCATTAGCGCATTTATGCGGAAACTGGGGACGGCTTATACGCTCTACTTCAATTCCCGGCACGGGCGCACGGGTAACCTGTTCCTCAAGCCCTTCCGCTCCCGCCACGTATCCACTGACCAGTACTTCCAGCACCTCATTAACTACGTGCATTGTAATCCGGTGGCGCTCTATGAGCCTGCCTGGAAAACCCGGCATGTCGTGGATCCTCAATTCCTGGGAGAGCGTATCGCAGCGTATCCGTATTCAAGCTTGAGCATCCACGCCGGCGCGCAAGCGCCGACGAGAGCCATCTTGGACACGGAAATATTTTCAATGGTTCGCACGGTTCCGATACAGAAAATGCTCCAAGAAGCGCTGAAATACCACGCTGATTCCGATATTCCTTAAGGAGCGGAGCATTGCACCCTTAAAAAGGTGGTATAATGCCGGCAGACCGGGCTAGACGATCGCTCCGCGGGCAACTGCGGGGAGGAAAGTCCGAACATGCTTCCCTGCCTCAGGGCAGGAAAATAGGTAGCGGGGAACTCCCGCCGTCCGCAAGGATAGAGGTGACCACAGAAACGCCAACGCCGAAAGGCCGCGGATTCCCTCGTGGAATAGGCCCGTCGCAAGACGGGAATGCAACGACCAAATCCTTACCCGCATGCAAGGCCGTGCCCCTTACGGGGAGTGCCGCTCGAGCCGTCCAGCGATGGCCGGCCCAGATAAATGATCGCCCACGACAGAATTCGGCTTATCGGCCCGGTCTACAAACATGCGAAAACCCACGCTCCTGCGTGGGTTTTCGCTTGGGCGAGTTGAGCGTTCCTTACACTATTTCACACGTACCACCCGCACACGCTAATTCTCTCTTCATATCGCTCTCATCCTGCCGTTCATACGCGATGAGCTGGGAGTAATCCACTTTCGGGAAGCGCGCCACGCGTTCCTCATACTCTTCTTTCGTGATGGTCTCGTACGGCGCAAGGCGGTACACGTGATTGCTCCGCGGGAGGAAGGAAAGGCCGCCGATGATGTCCCAGTTCCGCTGGACCCAGTCCACAACGCCGATCCATTCGTTCTCGCTCACGGAAACGGTCGCCGACGGATTGTGTTCGGTATAGTTGAGCTTTACGCGCTTCCAGTACTCCAATTGATCGAGCGCGGTAAGGTCGTCCTTGAAACGCGCCTCCTTGGAGTGATCGGGCGCCTTGACCGGGAACTCAAACACATAGGTGTTCGCTTCTTCCATGGACTGCCCCACTTCCGGATAGTACGGCACGCCCTGGTCGCGCAGCATCTTGAAGAGCGAATCGGTCGCGCTGATGCGCACGCGGCGGATGTAATACGGCGCATGGCGCGGATGGATGCCCGAGGCGCAGTTGAAGGTTTGGGAGACCGTGCCTGAAGGCTTCACGGCGGTCACCGACATGGACGGCTCCACGCCGAATCGCTTCGCGTAGGTTGCGTTCGTCTTCACCGCCGTATCGCGGAGCTTGCGCATCACCTCCGGCTGGCGCGCGACCGGACTATCCCACTGCCCCGTCACCGAGACGCCGAGCAGGCGCTCCGCTTTGTTGTGGTCGGTCCACTCTTGCGATATGTAATTGAACTTCGTGAGCGTGGACTGGTACGTGCCGATGATGGATGCAAGCCTTGCTTTGCGGAGCAGGCTCGCCTCCGTGTCGTGCGCGCGGGCGATGACTTCGGAAAGATTGCAGAACTGCTTGGACTGCAGGATGATCTCGGCGCACGGATTCGTGCCGATGGGTCCCTGCACGACGCCATCCTCGCTGATGAAGCCGACCTTCCTGAAATAGTCCGCGCGGCGCTTCGGCATGGTCACGGCGAGCGAACCGCGGTTGAAAATGCCGCGCTCGCCGCTTCCGCTCTTCATGAGCGCGACCCATTCGTCCATGAGTTCGGTATTGGTCGGCTGCACCTCGTAGACGGCGGAGTTGTTCGATACCGAGCGGTGCGGGTCCGTCATGTAGAACTGGCCTTTCTTGGCATCGCGCATCTCCACGTCGTCGAGATCGGAGAGCGATATCATCGCCGTGCGGCGCACGCCGCCCGCGACGACGCACTCGCCTATCTTGCAGATGACATCGTGCGCATCAATAGTGCGCAGGCGCCGCCCCTGGCGCGAAAGCACGCGCTCGCGCGCAAAGGAAAGAAGCGAACGGAGCGGCTCCGGACCGGACGCCTTGCCGCCCATAGTCTTCAGGCGGGCGCCCGCGGGGCGTATCTGGGAATAATCAAAACTAATGTCCTTCCCCGAGTACCAGGTCTTGAGTCCGAGCGTAAGCGCATCGCACCAGCCCTCCTTGGAGTCTTTGATGACATGCGTCTCCAGTTTCTTTCCCGACTGCTTCATGATCTGCGGAAGCTGTTCGATGTTCTGGCTCTCTACGGCGAATCCGACGCCGCAGCCCTGCATGGAGAGGTACATGATCTCGGCAAAATCTTCGAGCTTCGTCGGCGCGGTGAAGGTGCAGTTATACGCGCAGGTATTGCACCGGCGCGCCGCTTCTCCGGAGAACTGCATGAGGCGCATGGACGGCATCACTTCCTGCTTCAAGATGCCCATGCGCACCTCCGCGTACTCTTTCTCCGTGAGCTTGTCGCCGAGATTCTCGCGCATGAAGTTTACATAGCGGTCCACCGTTTCCACCCACGTCTCGCGGCGACCCTCTTCCGGTATCCACTTCGCATACGTGCGCAGATACACGAACTCGCCGAGCGCATTGCCTTCAAAATATTTCTTGCTTTCTTCCGCAAGTTTCTTTACGTGCGCCGGAATTTCAACGTGCGCTGCGCGAAGTTGGGC
>JAKAGD010000068.1 GCA_021817685.1 bacterium | reverse complement strand
CACCGCGGTCTATGAGAAGTGGGGGATGGCCTATTTCAAACCGGGAACCGGGGACGAGATGAAGAAGGAAGGAAGCATCTTTGAATTCCCCTTCCTCAAAAAGACGCTCTCGCGCGAGGACTCCGTGGCGATAGAGAAAGTGCCGGGGCCGAAGATCATCATCGCCGGCGCGGGGATGAGCCATGGCGGCCGCATCGGCCGCTGGGAAGCGCGTTACCTCCCAGACCCTTCCACCACGCTCTTCATGGTCGGGTACCAGGCGCCCGGCACGCCCGGGCGCCTGATGATGGAGGGCGCTCCGAGCGTGCGTATTGCCGGTGCGGAGGTGAAGATCAAAGCGACGATAGAGAAGCTCGAGGGTTGGTCGGCGCACGCCGACCGCGACGAGCTCATCAAATTCGCGGAAGCCGCTCTTGCCGGCAAGCGCTTGAAAGCCATCTTCACGGCCCTTGGCGAGCCCGCAGCCGAACGGTTCCTCGCCCAGCGCATCCATGACTACCTCGGCGCGCGCGCCATCGTCCCCGAGGCGGGGCAGGCGTGGGAAATAACCAAGGAAAGGGTGAAAGAGGCCTGACCCGGCGCGGGAAATAAATCCGTTCCCGGCGGTGTAGCAAATAATAAGGACAACGATATACTGAATCGCTAAGGTTTTGTCCGATGGGAACTACTTATAAAATAAACGGTAACAGAATGAAAACCTTTCAAAAAGCAGCAATAGGGACCTTGCTCGTCGCAAGTTTCGTTCCGGTTCTTGCGTTCGCACAAACGTCCGACACGGCATCAACGACGGCGAATAGCGCGGCACAGACTCGCAGAGCCTGTCTCGTTGCGGCGACCACGGCAGATAGGGCAGCTCTCTCTGCGGCGCGGACCGCACGCGATACGGCAATGACGGCCGCCCGGACCGCTCGGGATTCCGCGCTTACCGCCGCCCGGACCGCGCTTGCGAGCGCAAAGACTTCCGCGATGACGGCGCGCGACACGGCGATGACCGCCGCAAGGGCGAACACTGATGCGACGGCGCGCGCGACGGCCGTGAAAGCGGCGCGGACCGATTACGCAACCGCGGTGAAGGCGGCGAACACAGCCTTCGTTGCCGCGCGCAAGTCGGCGCAGTCCGATTATGCCTCCGCGGTTAAAACCGCTCGCGAGGCGTACACCGCCGCAGTGAAGGCGGCAACGGGAACGGCAAAGACCGCTCGTGCGGCGTGCCCGAAGAAATAACTGCTCGCGTTCTATAAACGAAAACCGCCCCATCGGGGCGGTTTTCGTTTTGTTTAAACGACTTGCTTGCTGATGCGCTCGAAAATCTCGGGATGCATCGTGGCGAACTCGGCGAGAACCTTGCGGTCAAGCGCAAATCCGTTCTTCTTCAATTTAGCGATGAAGGTGGAGTAGGACTTGTGGCCGCTCGTGCGGACGGCGGCATTAAGGCGCACGATCCAGAGCTGGCGGAACGCCGTCTTCTTGTCTTTGCGGTGCGCGAACGCGTAACGGCCGGCGCGCATGATAGCCTCGTGCGCGTAGTTCTTCTTCTTGGAGCGGAGACCGCGGTAGCCCTTGGCTCGTTCCAGTACGTTCTTGCGCTTCTTGTTCGCCATTACGCCCCCTTTGATTCGTGTCATACGGAAATAATTACGAGCATTAATTACGCACCCGTGTTCGGGAGGAAGCGGCGGCGGACCTTCGCCGTGAGCGTAAGGGTGACCGAGCGGCGCTTTGCGCTGCGTGCGCTGCCGCTCTGCTTTGCATTGAAATGGTTCTGACCCTTGGCGCGCACCACAAGCTTCCCGTTGCGAGTGACGCGGATTCGTTTGCTATAAGATTTGTTGGTTTTCATGTTTTTGTTGTGACTCTTTTTCGCGTTTCGCCTGGGCGACGAGGTCGCGCTCGATGACCCCGGCAAAGCCCTTCGGGCTCCGCGTGATCGGCTCGGCGACCTTGTAGGCATAGGGAATGCGGAGGAGGAATCTCTCCAGGCGTTCCTTGAGGAACTTTTCGTCCATGCCCTTATAGCGGCCTTTCAGGAATAGTTCAGCGCGTACCCGGTGCCCTTCGGCGAGCCATTCGGCCGCCTTTTTGGCCTTCAACGCCATATCGTTATCGCCGGTGCCCACTTTTATCTGGACTTCCTTGGTCTCGGAGACCTTGACCTTGGCCTTGGCTACCTTTTCCTTCTTGCTACGCTCGTACTCAAATTTACCATAATCCATGATCTTCGCAATGGGCGGGACGGCCGAGGGCGAGATCTCGATAAGGTCGGAACCGGTCTGCTTGGCGGCCGCGAGCGCCGCTTCAAGCGAGAGGATCCCGAGGTTGCTCCCGTCCGCGCTAATAACGCGCAGTTCTTGCGCGCGTATCTCGTTATTAATGCGGAGTCGGTCGGTAGCCACTGGAAGTAGCTAGAATATAGCACAAAAAGGGCACTATACGCAACTAATGCGAAAGCTGGCTGACCTCGGAGAGGACGATTTCGGCCTTGCCCTGGTAGGAGGAGATCTTGCCGGTGAGGGTCACCACCTTGCCTGCAAGGGAAGAGAGGTCGCCGAATTGCTTCGCGTCGTCGGCGAAGATGACGCCCGAGAATGGACAGGTCTTGTAGGACTTGCAGAAGTCCAGGAAGACCGTGCCGGAGGCCGAAGTGTAGGCGTCAACGAGGGTGCCGCGCACGGAGGCGTATTCGCCTATGTGATTCGGCGCGTCGGTGTAGGCAATGGTGCCGGCGGAAACAGGCGCGGCCGCTTGCGCGGCCGCGCTCGTGCCCCGATAGGCGTCCAGTAATTTCGTCAGAATGTTCTCGTAGACCTGCCGGAGCGCGGGGTCGGTGCCGATCTCCAGTATCTCGTCGTTCTCGGTCGTTGCCGAGCCCGTCCAGTTGTACGAGCCCATCGCATACGCCGAGTCGGTGACGAGCGCCTTGATGTGCATGATGCCGTTGCCGTCCGCGTGCTTCTCGGTCTCCACGGGAATGCCGGCATCGGTGAGCAATTTGATCACGGGCTTGTCGTAGCTGTTAGAACTTTCGCCCGCATCAACGAGCCCGCGCACCTCAACCCCGCGCTTCTTTGCCGCCACGAGCGCTTCGGCAACGTCGCGGAGCGTGAATTCGTAGATGGCAAAATAGATGTGCGTCTTCGCGCCGTCGATGAGCGCAATAATTTCTTTATCGTTCTGCTTTTGGTCCAAGCTATAAATGACGCGCGTGGAGCCGGCGGGCGGGGCGGTCACCGTCTGCACGGGAATTGAAACGGCCGCCGCCGCGCCGGATCCGCCCGCAGAATATCCCACCCCGCCCGCCGCTATTGCGAGCAGTGCCGCTAGTGCCGCACGAATGAGTTTCTGTCGCATCCTTTTAGTATACCCCGTAGTAGATTTTGGCGATGCAATCCGATGACGGATTGCGTGCGAAGCACATCGCCAAAATTCACTACCGGGTATACCCGCTTATCCACACCCGGCCGCCGTTTCTGGTAGGATAGGCTTGCCTCAGTAAGTAAATAATTTCAACACTATGAACATCGTCGCCATTTCGGGAAGTTTGAGGAAAGATTCGTTCAACACCGCGCTTCTGCGCGCGATGCAGAAACTTGCGCCGGAGGGCATGGAAATAAAAATCGCGGACATCGGCGACCTCCCGCTCTACAACAGCGATGCCGAAACGGCGTTCCCGGCCGCCGCGCAGGCGCTCAAGGACGCGATAGAAACGGCCGACGGCGTCATCATTGCGACGCCCGAATACAATCGTTCTATTCCGGGCGTGCTGAAAAATGCGATCGACTGGGCGAGCCGTCCATGGGGCAAGAACTCGTTTGCAGGGAAGCCGGTCATTACCGCCGGCGTCTCAAGCGGGAAGATCGGCACGGCCGTCGCGCAGAGCCACTTGCGGCAGATCATGAATTATCTTGACGCGCGAGTCATTGGCCAGCCGGAAATATATCTGGGTCCGGCACAGGGAGTATTCGACTCGGAAGGGAACATAACGGACGAGTCGGTGAAAGAACT
>JAKAGD010000005.1 GCA_021817685.1 bacterium | reverse complement strand
CAGGAGACCGCAAAATACATCCGGCCGGAAGAGGACACGATGGACTTTGCCTTCATGTTCATCCCGTCCGAGGGCATCTACTACGACCTCCTGACCAACCAGATCGGCGGCGGTGCCGAGGAAGAGAACCTCATCCAGCGGGCGGCGAGCAAATACAAAGTCATCATTGTGTCACCGACATCGTTCCTAGCCTACCTCCAGACGGTCATGCAAGGGCTCAAGGCGCTTCAGATAGAGGAGAAGGCGGCGGACATCCAGAAGCGGGTAGGGGAGCTCGGGAAGCACATCGGCGCGTATGAGGAGTTTTATAAGAAACTCGGCGTCTCGCTCGGCACATCGGTCAGCCACTGGAACGCGGGTTATAAAGAGCTCGGGAAAATAGACAAGGACGTCTACCGCATCGCAGAGGCAAAGATAGGCATAGAACCTGAACTGCTGGACAAGCCGTCGGCATCGGACGAGTAGAAACTTGCCTATTTAGGGCGGAAATGCTAGATTACAGGGACTATGGAAGTGGCCGTAATCAAGACCGGCGGGAAGCAGTATGTCGTCTCAAAAGGCGACACTATCGCTATTGAGAAGCTCCCGGGGGATTTGAAGAAGGGTGACACGGTTGTCTTTGGCGAGGTGCTCCTCGTGGACAACGGCTCGGACACGACCATCGGCGCGCCGCTCATTAAGGGCGCGGAGGTCAAGGGCACCGTTGTTCTCGCCGGATTGGATAAGAAAGTTGAGGTGGTGAAGTACAAGCCGAAGAGCCGCTACTACAAGCGCCGCGGACACCGCCAGCCAATCTTGAAAGTGAAGATCGATTCGATCTCCTAACTTTTTTAGAGAACGGACCTACTTGAAAAGGCATGTCGCCTTATCTTTTATTTATTTAGTTACACACAATGCAAATAGGAAGATGGAATCATCAGTCAGGGGGAGGCAGCTCCTCGCATAGCAAAGGCGGCGCGAGCCGGCCGTATTCGCCGCGTCCGTCACAGGGCGGCAGCGCAAGCGGCCCGCGCCGCTACGGAAGCGATCGCGGCCCGTCCCGCGGCGGTTCGAGCTACGGCAGCCGGGGCGGTTTCGGCGGCAAGCCGAGCTTTGGCGGTCGCGGCGGTCAGCGCCGCGGGGGCTTCGGCACCTTCGGCGAGACCGAGGCGGAGATAGCGAAATTTACGAACAAAACGGTCGTGACGACCTCCGAGCCGGTATTCGTTGCGGAGCATAAGTTCTCCGACTTCGACATCAACCCGAAGCTCAAGGCGAACATTGAGGCGCACAAATACGTGTCGCCGACGCCCATTCAGGACAAGGCCATTCCGCATGCGCTCCTTGGACAGGACGTGGTCGGCCTCGCCGAAACCGGCACCGGCAAAACGGCTGCCTTCCTCATTCCGCTCATCGACAAGGTGATGAAGCAGAAAGGAGAGCGCGTGCTCATTATGGCGCCCACGCGCGAGCTCGCGGTGCAGATAGAGAAGGAGCTCGCGGGCTTTGCAAAGGGCTTGGGCTTCCGCGGCATGGTTGCCGTCGGCGGCGCCAATATCGGCCCGCAGATCTCCCAGTTGAAGCATGATCCGGCATTCGTCATCGGTACGCCGGGACGCCTGAAGGACCTCTTGGAGCGCAAGGCGCTCGTCTTGACCGAGTTCGGCACGGTCGTCCTCGACGAGGCGGACCGCATGCTCG
Organism: bacterium; assembly: GCA_021817685.1. Classification (GTDB taxonomy): domain Bacteria; phylum Patescibacteriota; class Minisyncoccia; order Phycocordibacterales; family Phycocordibacteraceae; genus C7867-001. The sequence continues at coordinate 15,625 of JAKAGD010000005.1, read as the reverse complement.
ACATGGGTTTCATCGACGACATGCGCCTCATTCTTTCCAAAATGCGCAAGGAGCGGCACACGCTGTTCTTCTCCGCAACGATGGGGAAGGATATCGAGCGCCTCATCGGCGACTTCCTGGACAACCCGGTCATCATTTCGGTGAAGACGCAGGATACATCAAAGAACGTCGAGCAAGATGTCGTCCGCATCCCGCGCGGCGCCGACAAATTTGAGGTGCGCGTTGATCTCCTCAAAGACCGCGATTTCAGCCGCGTGCTCATATTCGGCCGTACGAAGTTCGGCGTGGAGAAGCTCGCCAAGGCGCTGTCGCGCCGGCACATCCACGCGGAGAGCATTCACGGCAACAAGACCTACGGCGCCCGCATCCGCGCGTTGGAAGCGTTCAAGACGGGGAAGGTGGTCGCGCTTGTCGCGACCGACGTGGCCGCCCGCGGCCTGGATATCCCTGCCGTGTCCCACGTCATCAACTACGACCTTCCGTCCACGTATGAGGACTATGTCCACCGCATCGGCCGCACCGGCCGCGCAGAGATGAAAGGGAAGGCGTTGACCTTCGTGCAGGGCTAATCATTTATTACAAAAGAAAAACACTGCCCTATATGGTAGTGTTTTTCTTTATGTCGTGCGGTTACGCCTCCTTGCGATTGGTGAGTGCGGCACGGAGTGTCTCGGCATCGGAGTATTCAAGTTCGCTTCCGGTCGCAAGTCCTCGTCCGAGCACGGACACCCTCAGGTGATCGCGGTACGGCAGGAGCAGTTCGCGCACGCGGTCCGCCGTGTGTTCGCCCTCGCTCGTGGCCGAGAGCGCGAGCACCACTTCGCTCAGGTTATTTTTCAAACGCTTTTCAACGGTGCGCACGAGTTCTTTTTCTCGAATGGCGCCCTTGCCGGTAAGGGTTAGTACGCCGCCAAGGACGAAGTAGCGCCCCTTGTAAGTGCCGGCGCGCTCCACGGCGGCGAGGTCCTGATCTTTCTCCACGAGCAAGAGCAGAGAATCGTCGCGCTTGCCGTCGGAACAGTAGTTACAGACAAGCGCCGTGGTGCCGTTGTAAAAGCGGAGGCACTCCGGGCATTGATGGACGGATTTTCCCAGTGCCGTAATAAGCCCTGCGAGTTCGGTGCGTTCCGCGGCGGGGGCGGCAAGGAGGAAGTACACAAAGCGTTTTGCCTGCCGCGGTCCGATGCCCGGCAGGCGAGAGAGCGCACGCGCGAGTTCCTCGATATGGTCCATTAGAATTCCTGCGCGAGTTCGCCGTAACCCGAAGTGTCGACCGGTTGGAAAGTGGCGCGTTTCTCGTCAAAGTAGAGTTCGGTCTTGCCGGTCGGGCCGTTGCGGTGCTTCTCGATGAGTATCTCGGCGATGTTCGGGCGATCGCTGTCCTTGTTCTGCTTATCCTCGCGGTGGATGAACATCACCACGTCCGCGTCCTGTTCAATGGAACCGGAATCGCGCAGGTCGGAGAGGCGCGGTTTACCGCCGCGCTGTTCCACCGCGCGGGAAAGCTGGGAGAGCGCGATGACCGGCACTTCGAGTTCGCGGGCAAGCCCCTTGAGCGAGCGGGATATTTCCGTCACCTGCTGGACCATGGAGTCGGAAGCTTTGGTTGAGGTCGGCGCCATGAGCTGAAGGTAGTCCACGACGATGAGCCCGATGCCGCGCTCGCGCTTGAGGCGCCGCGCCACCGCGCGCATGGCGAGGATGTTATTGCCCGGCTTGTCGTCGATATAGATGGGCGCTTTGGAGAGCACCTCGAGCGCGTCGCGGATGCGGTTGAAATCCTCCTCCTCTTTTACCTGGCCGGTGCGCAGTTTCCAGGAGTTCACGAACGATTCAGCCGCGAGCATGCGGTCAATGAGCTGTTCCGAGCTCATCTCAAGCGAGAAGATGCCGACGGGTACGTTGTGGCGCACCGCCGCGTTCCGGGCGATGTCGAGCGCGAGCGAGGTCTTACCCATCGAAGGACGCGCGGCGAGGATGACGAGATCGGACGGATGGAATCCGGAAAGCAGGTTGTCGAGGGCGGGGAAGCCGGACGGGACGCCGCGGATGCCGCCTTCCTTGTGGGAAAGCGCCTCAATGCGTTCCCACGCCTCGTGTATTTTGTCGCCGATTGCGGTGAACTTGTGTGCGGCCGACGCGTTGCCGATGGCGTAGATATTTTTTTCTGCTTCATCGAGCACTTCCATCGTGTCGCGCGCCTCATCGTAGGCGGACTCATTGATGGCGTAGGCGGCGTCGATAAGCGAGCGCATCAGGAACTTGCGCGAGACGAGCTCGGCGTAGTGCGAGAAGTTGCCCGGCGCGGGTGCGCTGCCGGCGAGCTCGGCGAGATAGCTTCTGCCGCCGGCGCGTTCAAGCTGTCCCTGTCCCTGGAGGCGCTCGGAGAGCGAGAGCTGGTCGATGGGTTCACCGCGCTCGGAAAGCTCGCGCATCGCGCCGAAAATGATGCGATGTTTTTCCGCGTAGAAGGAGTCCGGATGGATAAGGTCGGAAACGTCGTGGATGGCGTCGGGTTTGAGAAGAAGCGCGCCGAGCAAGGCGCGTTCTGATTCAAGGGATTGCGGGGGAACGCGGTCGGTGGCCATTGCCGACCATTGTATCAAATCGCGTCCCTGGTCAACACTGGTCCGTCCGGGCCGTCATCCACACGATATCCACTGCGCTCGATATCGCCCCGGATGCGGTCCGCCTCGGCGAAATCCTTGGAAACGCGGGCTATTTCGCGCCGGGAGAGCATATCCCGGATCGCCTGAGGAATGTCCGCCTCCGCGACCGTCCCCGATGCCCTTGATTCGGCGAGCGAAAGGCCGAGGTGCACGTCGGCATCCTCCAAAAGCCCCCATTTCTCTTCCGGCGCGTAGTCTTCGCTTTTGAGGGAGTCCCAGAGCACGCCGAGCGCTTGCGGCGTCGCGAGGTCGTCGCGCATCGCGGCGAGGAAACGGTCGCGCGCTTCGCTCGGCGCGCTCGCGCACTTCGACTCCTCGGCGATGTCGCCCGCCATCTTGTGAAGGCGTTCGAGCGCGTTCCCCGCGCCGGCGAGCGCATCCCACGAGAAGGAGAGGGGAGTATGATAGTGCGCCTGGAGAAAGAAGTAACGCAGTGCGAGCGGATGCAAGCCTCTTTTTGTGATATCGGAAAGATAGATCGCGTTACCGGTCGATTTCGCCAGCTTCGCGCCCTCGATGCTCAAGTGCGCATTATGGAGCCAGTAGTGCACGAACGTGCGGCCGCTCGCCGCCTCCGATTGCGCTATCTCGTTGTTGTGATGAACGCCGATGTGTTCCATGCCGCCGGTGTGGATGTCTATCTCCTGGCCGAGCAGGGAGCGGGACATCGCCGAGCATTCGATGTGCCAACCCGGATTGCCGCGCCCCCACGGGCTGTCCCATTGCTGGAGGTCGGTCGGTTTGGCCGTCCGCCAGAGGACGAAGTCGGCGGGATGGCGCTTGCCCTTGACCACCTCAACGCGCGCGCCCGCCTCCTGCTTTACGCCCTGGAGGCCGCCGAGCTTGCCGTAGCTCGGGAATTTTTCAGTATCAAAGTAAAGGCCGTCGGGGAGACGGTAGGCGAACCCTTTCTCCTCCAGGGTCTTTGCGAGAGCGACCTGTTCCTTGATGTACTCGGTCGCGCGCGGGAACTGGATGTCCTTGGTGTCAATGTTGAGATCGTCCAGATCGTCCAGATAGATGCGCGTGTAGCGTTCGGCGATCGCTTCGGGCGTCGTGTGTTCGCGCGCCGCGCCGATAGCCATCTTGTCCTCCCCGCGGTCGCCGTCGCCGGCCAGGTGTCCGACGTCGGTGATGTTGATGACGCGGCGGACGTGATAACCCGCGCCTTTGAGAACGCGCGCAAGCGTGTCGGCGAACACGGCGGCGCGCAGGTTCCCGATGTGCTGCTGGCTGTAGACCGTCGGGCCGCAGGAGTACATCGTCACGATGCCCGGCCGTTGGGGTATGAAAAGCTCCTTGTTACCCGAGAGCGTGTTCGTGAAGAACACTTGCGCCGGCCGCCTGACGCCTTCCGTATTTTTTTTCTTGAATATGCGCGCGAGCCAGCTCATCAGAATATCCAGCGCTTGCGCGCAAAGAAAACGGCCACGAGGCCGACCGCCCCGAACATGAGCGCCATGACGATGAGGAATGCGTTCGGGTTCCCCTCGAACGGCGTCCCCGGCAGGTGCATGCCGAAGATGAACGCCATAAGCTCCAAGGGAAGCACGATGACGGTGATGACGGTGAGCGTCTTCATGATCTCGCTCTGGCGCACTTCAAGCAGAGCCATGTTGGTCCGGCGGAGTTCGGCGGCGATGGCGCGGTGCGTCGTGATAAGCCGCGCGACCTGCGCGCGTTCCGCCCGGATGCGATCGCCGCGCTCGACGAACGACGGGCCGAATGAACCGTGCTCGACAAGCGTTTTCAGGAATCGATCGAGCGGTTCTTCCTGGTTTGCGAGCAGTGCCTCAATGTGGAGGAATTCGCGATTAATGATCGAGATGGAACGCACCGCCGCGCGCTCGCGTCCGTCGAACATGTCCCGCTCCACGCGCGCCATGCCGTCCACCGCGTGGTCGGCGTGGTCGCGCACCGCCGTATAGAGGTGCGCAAAGAGCACCTCAAGCAGAACGTCGGTCGTGATGGAATCTTTGCCGTTCACGAGCTCCTGCGCCTCCAAGAGCTTCTTCAGGTGGTAGAGCGGAGCGACGACTTCATAGCGCACGGTCACGATGAAGCGCTTTCCGATGATGAAATCGATCTCCTGATTCACAGTAGCGCCGTCCTCGGGGCCGTGCGCCGGGAAATGCAGGACGAGGAGGACCGAATCGTCGCCGGCGGCGACGAGCGGGGACGGGGTGGGGGAGACGAGCTCTTTTTCAAACTGCTTGGAGATGGAAAATTCTTGGACGATCTCCCGTATCTCTTCTTCGGTGGGCTGTTCGAGGTCGACCCATACGCCGCCGCGGTATTCGTGCCGAGATATCATACCCATAGAATACCACGCGCAATTTGCCGTGTGCTACACTCTGCAGATATGGAATTTGGAGCGGAGGGACCGGGGAAGCGGAGCATTGTGATGCGCGGCATCTCGTTCGCGCTCGTTGCCGCTGTCGCCTTCGGCGCGGGACTTTCGGTCGGCGGTACCGGCTCCGCGGCCGCTGTCGCCTCGCATATCCCGCTCATCGGCGACGGCCTTGACTCGACGCCGGATCAGAGCGCCGATCTGGTCTCGTTCTGGAAGGCGTGGAACGCGCTTGCGACCAATTACGTCATCACGCACGCTTCCTCCTCGCTCCCGACGACCAAGGAACGCCTCTACGGCGCCATCAGCGGCCTGGCCGCTTCCTACGGCGACCCGTACACGGTCTTCTTCCCGCCAAAGGAGGCAAAGGCGTTCTCCGAGAGCATCTCGGGAAGCTTCGCCGGCGTCGGCATGGAGATAGACGTGAAGAACGGCGTCTTGACCGTCATTGCTCCCCTGAAGGGGACCCCCGCGGAAGCGGCCGGCATGAAAGCGGGCGACCAGATAATCGCCATCGACGGAAAATCAACCGACGGCCTCTCAACCGAAAAGGCGGTGAGCATGATACGCGGCCCTATCGGCACAACGGTGAGCTTCACCGTCGTCCGCGACAAGAAGGCGTTCGACGTCAAAGTCACACGCGACACCATACAGGTTCCCGAGACCGACGACGGGCTCGACAAAGCGAGCGGGGTCTACCATATCGCGCTCTATGAGTTCACTTCCAACTCCGCGGACCTCTTCGACCAGGCCTTCGAGCGGTTCAAAGCGTCCGGTTCGAAAAAACTGGTCATCGATTTGCGCGGGAATCCGGGCGGCTACCTCGACGCGGCGGTAGACATCGCCAGCCATTTCCTCGCCAAGGGCACGACCATCGTTACCGAGGACTTCGGCGGAAAGCAGGAGAACAATGTGCACACCAGCCTCGGCTACAAGGACGCGCCGGCGGGAACGAAGATCGCCGTGCTCATCGACAGCGGTTCCGCTTCCGCCTCCGAGATCCTCGCGGGCGCGCTGCAGGACAATCACGCGGCGACCCTCATCGGCACGAAATCGTTCGGCAAGGGTTCGGTACAGACCCTCATAGACCTCGACGGCGGTTCGCTCAAGATCACGGTAGCGCGCTGGATAACGCCCGCCGGCCACTGGATCATGGGTAACGGCGTCACGCCGGACATCACGGTGGCGTACATGGCGCCTGGGGCAACCACGACGCCCAAAGTCGACCCGCAAATGGCGCGCGCCATCAAGTTTTTGACGGGAGGCGCCAACTAAGCCTTGCGGACAAGGCTTTCTGCATGCGTTCGCCTCACACAAGACGCCGGTGCGCGTCTTGTGGTTCGTCTCACTTTGCAGTAAGATAGCTCGATGAAAGTCATTTTGCTTAAAGATGTGAAGGGGGTCGGGCGCGCGCATGCGGAAGTGGAAGCGGCCGACGGTCATGCGCTTAACTTCCTCATCCCGAAGAAGCTCGCTGTGGCCGCAACGCCGGTCGCCAAGAAAGAAGCGGAAGCGCGCCGCAAGCAGGCGGAGGATCGCGCGGCTGTCGACACCGCGCTCCTCGCACAGAACATCGCGTCCTTGGCCGAAGCCCGCATCGTCATCAAGGCGAAGGCGAACGAAAAGGGCCATCTGTATGATGCGATAGGAGAAATGGATATCAGGAATGCCGCGCAGAATCAGGCGCACATTGACCTGCCGGAGGACGTCATCAAGCTCGAACGGCCGTTCAAGGAGCTCGGCACGTTCGACATCCCCGTCTCCGCCGGCGAGGTGTTCGGCAAATTCTCCATCACCATTGAGGCTGAGTAAGTGTGGGTAAAAGAAAACCGCGATGTCGAAAGACATCGCGGTTTTCTTTTTATCTATAGGTTAGATAACGTCCGCGACTTTCTTCTGCATAATGCGGCCGGTGAAGCTCGTCTTGCGGCGCGTGCGGAAAGAGACTTTGCCGGAGGCGACGGCGAAGAGCGTGTGATCAGAGCCCACGCGCACGTTCTTGCCCGCTTCAATCTTGGTGCCGCGCTGGCGGACGATCACCATGCCCGGGCGCGCGGATGCACCGTCAGCAAGCTTCACGCCCAAATACTTTGGGTTGGAATCGGTGAGGTTTTTCGCTGAGCCGCCGGCTTTGGTTGATGCCATACTGGTATAGTGTTACCTGATGAGTAGCTCACTGACTATAGCAGAGGTGCGGGGAAAATGCAAAGGACTGGCCGCCAAAATACCCCGGGATATGCTCGTTATTGGCGTTCTGGTGCTCTCATCGTCAGCCAGCTTTACGCTCGGTTATCTTGCAGGGCAGGGAAGCGGGAAGGGGGCCGCTTCGGCGCCGGACTCCCCTCCCGCCGCGCTTTCGGAAGCGGGACCGGCCGCTTCAGGCGCCTTTGTCGCTTCCAGGAACGGGACCAAGTATTATCTGCCGACCTGCGCAGGCGCCGGCCGCATTTCGGAGGCGAATAAGGTGTGGTTTGCATCTGCGGCCGCCGCTGCGGCGGCCGGTTATGCTCCCGCCGCGAATTGCAAAGGACTTTAGTCTGTTAGAATGAGGAATATGAACGAAGATCTGACGCGCAGCACTTCTCCCACGCCTCAAATCCCTCCGCTCAAGGAGCCGTCGGTCATCGAGGCCGCTGAGCGTCTTGCAAAAGCGGTCCATGAGGGCGGCCGCACCATGCCGATGCCCGAGGACCGTCCGCTCTTGGTCTGCAAACCGAAGAAAATAGAGTCGTGGCGCATCTTTAAAATAATGTCCGAGTTCATCGAAGGGTTCGATATCATTCGCCGCTACGGCCTCGCCGTGTCGTTCTTCGGGAGTTCGCGGGCAACGCTCGGCGATGACTCTTACGAGAAAGCCGAGGAATTGGCCAAACGGCTCGCGCAAAAGGGATTTGCGGTGGTGACCGGCGGTAGCGCGGGCGTCATGGAAGCCGCAAATAGAGGCGCGTTTGAGGCCGGCGGCGCCTCGGTCGGGCTCAACATCAATCTGCCGGAGGCGCAGAACTACAATCCGTATCTCACCGAGCGGTTCGGCTTCGATCATTTCTTCGTGCGCAAAGTGATGCTCACGTACGCGTCCGAGGTCTACGTGTATTTCCCGGGCGGGTTCGGCACCCTGGACGAATTCTTCGAGATCGTCACGCTCATCCAGACCAAGAAGATACGCAAGGTGCCCATCGTGCTGTACGGACGGGATTATTGGGAGCCCCTCCAGGAGTTCATACAGAAAACAATACTGGAGAAACACGCGGCTATTGATAAGGCGGATATGGAACTCTACACGCTCGTGGACTCGGTGGATGAAGCGTACGAGTTCATCACTTCGAACGTCTCGTGCTGATATGCCGCTCGACTACAGTCAAAAACGCCTTTTAAGCCAGCCGCTCCACCATAAAGGCAGGGTCGGCACGCACACCCGCCGCCTCCAGATCTATGCGGTCCTGACCGGATTTCTTTCCATGCTCGTGTCGCTCGTCACGCTGGTCGTCCGGATACTCAAGTAAGGGCAGGGAAGCGGGGGGGGGGGATAATCCGCCACTCAAGGCCGCACCCGTGCTATCCTCTTCCCCAATGGCACAGAAAAAGAGCTGGGGAAAGAATCTGGAGGTTTATGCTTTTTGGACCGGTTTTATGAGCACGCTCATCAGTCTCATCCAGGTCGTCGTCATTGCGCTCAAGAAATAAAAAAGGGAACAGAATGAAAAGCCTCCGCCCGGAGGCTTTCTTCTATGGGGGAGTCTGTAGCTATAGTGCGCACAATATATCTTTTGCGAACTTGCGTAGGCAGCAAAGCTGCTCAAGCAAGTTCGCAAAAGATGACACGATTGTACGAATGCCTGCAGAGGCATTTGGACAATCGTCTTTTGCGTAAATGGCTTTACCTTCTTTTCTATCTTATCTCTATCTCTAAACCGACGGACGGATCCAATAGGTAGCCCAGTCCCAGAATTGCGAGAGGAGACCCGCGAGGTAGGCGAAGTTAGCCTGGCCGGCGGGAGAGTTCACAATGGCCTGGATAGAGATGCCGAAGAACGACAGCGCGAGCACCAGGACGACCGTCCAGAAGGCCAACTTCACCAGAGAGATGATGGACATGGGGTGTAAGAGCATTATACAACGGTGGGAGCCGGGTGGTAGTATCTCGGCATGCCGAGATTGACAGACGCGCTCAAGCATTTCAAGCGGGTCGACCCGCATTTCTATAAGGCCACAAAAGCGCACCACTCTTCCCTGCCGGGAGCACTTTCCGGCAAAAAAACGCGCGCACAATTATTTGCATCGCTTGTGTCAACCGTTATTTCGCAGCAGCTCGGACTTGCGGCGGCCGACGCTATCTTCTCCCGAGTGAAGAAAGCGTGTAAAGGCCGATTGACCCCGGAATCGATCCTGGAGGCTTCTCCGGCGGCCTTTCGTAAAGCCGGCCTTTCGGGGGCGAAGATTAAGACGCTTAAATCAATTGCAAAAGCTGTGCGGTCCGGCGAATTGGATCTGCTCTCGCTGAAATCTGTTTCGGAAACGGAAGCTGCGGAAGAATTGATGAAGATATGGGGACTCGGGCCCTGGTCGTCCGAGATGTTCCTCATGTTCGCGCTCGGCCGCCCCGACGTGTTCTCCGCGGGCGACCTCGGCCTCATCCGCGCGATGGAAGCCATCTACGGATTGCCTAGAAATGCGCCCCGCACTTCCCTCTTGAATATCGCGGAGAAATGGTCGCCGCATCGCACCTACGCGTCGCTTTTATTGTGGCGCACTAGAGATACGACAGCGGATTGAGATAAGCGTCCAGCGTCGCGACCGGCATTGAAGCGTCGGCACAGCCGATGGTTGCGCCGCGGAATTGGCGGAGCGTCATTATCTGCGTGCCTTCCGTTGCATAGACGCCGAAATGCAGATGCGGTCCGGTCGCGTACCCGGTCATACCCGAAAGGCCGAGAACCTGTCCCGTACCCACGGACTGCCCTTTGGAGACGTCTATCTCGGAGAGGTGCGCGTAGAGCGTGCTGATGCCGTTGCCGTGGATGATCATCACCCATTTGCCGTAAGAGTAGCAGCCGCGGACGAGGTCTGTGTTGCCGGTGGCGAGCACGGTACCCGAGAGCGACGCCTGGATAGGCGTGCCGATGGGCGCGCTGATGTCGATGCCGCTGTGGCCGTGGCCGTTATAGACCTGCGGGTTTGCCGTAGAGAACGGCGTATTGCCGAAATACTGCGTGATGCAAAAAAGATTCCCGAATACTTTTTTACGCTGGGTGCAGTTGAACATAAATGCGTTGCTGAACGGCCACGACAGGACCCCCGAGCCGACTTTTGGCAGGAGGTTCGGGTGCACGACGAGATCCAGTTGGCCCTGCAGATTAAGTAGTTCCTGTTCGAATGATTTTTCGGCTGCCTGTTTTTGAGCGATAAGTTTCTGATAATTCGCTTCTTGATTTTTCGTTTGCGCAAGCAACTGGGTCTGCGCCGCCTTGCTCGCGTCCACGGAGCGCTTCTGGAGCGTGAGGTCGTTCTGGAGCGAGACCAGTTTCGCTTTCTGAGCGGAAACGGCATCGCGGTTCGCGGCGAGGCCGGCGCGCACTGTGCGCAGGTTCGCCACGTTGTCCGTAAGCGCTCGATTGAAAAGAACGGCCTGATCGGCCGCTTGCCACGCCTCGCCGAGAGAATCGGAAGAAATGATATCGGTGATGAGCGATGCCTGCTCGCCTTCGGCGATGCTTCGGAGCGCCTTGGCGATGGCAGCTTGGTCGGCGGCGATGGTCGCTTCCTTGTCGCCGATGGAGAACGAGAGTTCCCGTATCTGCAGGTTGGCCGACGCTATTTTGTTCTGAGTCGCTTTGATCTGCGTTGCGAGCTGTTTCTGCGAGAGCGCAAGCGCGTTCACCGTGGACTGGAGCGTGTTCTTCTGGTTGCCGATCGCGTCGAGCTGTTTCTGGTACGCGGCTATCTCCGCTTTCAACGCATCAAGCTGCTGGTTGTTCGTGTCTATCTGGGACTGGATGTCGGAGGCGGCGTCGGCGCTCGCCGAACGCGGTGCGCCGAGCACGAGCCCCGCGAAAAGAATGAAAATAAAGAACGGGACCCCGAGGCGCATCATTCTCCTAGTATAGCAATGGCTTTCCGGACCCGCGAAATCGCTTCCGCGGGGCCGAGTATGGAAATGAGCGAGAAGGGGTCGGGAGAACGGTCGGCCCCGGAAAGAGTGTAGCGCAAGGGCCAGAGGAGCGCTCCCCTGCCCCCTTTTTCCTTTGCCTCCTCGGCGTCGGCCAGGGGCATAAGGGCTTCCTTTACTGCCTCGGCGGAAACGCCTTCCGGGAGGGCTTCTATGGCCTTACAGAGGCTTTCCAGGGCCGTTTTGGTCATTCCCGAGCGTCCTGGAAGCTCCTTTACGATGAGCCGGGAGCGGTCCGGCGCGGGCGCCGAAAAGAGGCAGGAGAGCTCGCCGGAGAGCATCTCGCGGGCCTCGCCGAACGTCTTCGCGCGCTCTTTGAGAAGCGGGACCGTCTTTCGCAGTTTTTCGGCGTCGGGCGTCTCCAGATTTCCGCGGGCGATGAAATCGTCGTCGGAGAGCGCGCGCATCCAGTGCTGATTGACCGAGAGGAGCTTTTCGCGATTCCACGCGGCGCTTCCCTTCTGTACGCCGTCGAGCGTGAACGTCTCCACGAGTTCCGCGAGCGAAAAATATTCGCGGTCGTCGCCCGGATTCCACCCGAGAAGCGCAAGATAGTTCACAAGCCCTTCCGGCAGGAATCCCTCGGCGCGATAATCCATCACGCTCGTCGCGCCGCTCCGTTTGGAAAGTTTGGCGCGCTTCTCGTCCACAATGAGCGGCAAGTGTGCGTACGCGGGCCGCGGCGCGCCGAGCGCTTCCTGTATCAGTATCTGGCGCGGCGTGTTGGAAATGTGGTCCTCGCCGCGGATGACGTGCGTCACTCCGGAATCCATGTCATCCGCAACGACGGCGAAGTGGTAGAGCGCATCGGTGAGCGAACGCGCGATGACGAAGTCGCCGAGCTCCGTCGTGTCAAAGGTTATGTCGCCGCGGATGAGGTCGGTGAACGTGACGCTTCTGCCGGGATTTTTGAGGCGCACGACCTCCACGGTGGCGTTCGGATCTTCGCGTCCCGGTTCTTTCGAGACATACGCCTTCCCTTCTCCGACTATCTTCTGAAGCAATTCCTGGTATCGCTCGGTGCGTTCGCTCTGGCGGGAAAAAGAATCCCACGAAATACCGAGCCACTGAAGACCCTCCATGATCTCATCTTCAAATTCCTTTTTACTGCGTGTCCGGTCGGTGTCCTCGCTGCGGAAGACGATCTCGCCGCCGTTGTGCCGCGCATAGAGGTAGTTAAAGAGCGCCGTACGCGCCGTACCGATGTGGAATCGGCCGGTCGGACTGGGCGGGATGCGCGTAACGACCCGGGTCATGATTCGTGCGAGAGCGCGATAGCGAGTACCTGCTTTGCGAGGATGCGCGCCGCGTCCGGATCGGTGAAGCCTTCCGCCGCCGCGCCCATGCGTTTGGAGAGCTCCGTGTCGCCCACGATGCGGCGTATCTCGGAAGTCAGAAGATGCGGCGTGAGATTTTCCTCTTCAATGACGACGGCGGCGCCGGTCCGCGCATACGCATACGCGTTCGTGCGCTGGTCGTGGCTTACGGATTCGGGTATGGGGATGATGATGGCCGGCTTTTTCCAGAGCCCTATTTCGGCGATGGAATTTGCGCCTGCGCGCGAGACGACGATGTCCGCCACCCCGGCCGCCCTCTGGAGCGATATCTCGGAAAGGTAATCAACGGGGTGGTAACGCGATGCAGTCGGACTCTTTCCCAATTCCACCTGCGCTATCGCCTGCACATTCTTGAAGTGCGCCCGACCGGTCTGGTGGATGATGTTTGCGAACACGACCAGGTCCGGCAATGCCGTAAGCACCGCCTCATTTATCTTCATCGCGCCCTGGGAGCCGCCGACGATAAGGACGGTCGGGAGATCCTTCTCAAGCCCCAAGTATTGCCGGGCGCCTTCGGTCTCCACGCGCATAAGCGCCTTGCGGATGGGAATGCCGGTGCGGGCGATCTTACTCCGAACTTTCTCAGGAAAATATTGCGCCGCGCTGTCGAACGAGATGGCTATCTTCTCCGCAAACTTCGCGGCGAGCAAATTCGCCCGGCCGGGTTTGGCGTCCGATTCGTGGATGACGACGGGAATGCCGAGCACGCGCGCGGCGAGCACGGTGGGCACGCTTGCGTACCCGCCCTTGCTCACGACCACGTCCGGATACAGGCGGTAGAGCATGAGAAGCGCCGTAAACGTGCCCGCGAGCGTCACGAAGGTATCGGTGATGTTCGCCAGCGAAGCATAGCGCCGCATCTTCCCCGCCGGTATGCGCACATAGGCGATGCCGTTCGCGAACAGCGCCTTTTCGTCGAAAGGATCCGGCGCAAGGTAGTAGAGCGTCGGTTCAAGGAGGTGCTCCTCGCGGACGATGTCCTGGAGCGCTTCGGCGATGGCGATGATGGGATAGAAGTGTCCCCCGCTCCCTCCGCCGGTAAACGCGATAGTCATGCGCTGATTATATCAGCTTTTAATCCCGGCGATGGGCCGCCACGTTCAGGATAAATCCGCACATAAGCAGGACGGCCATGAGCGCCGTGCCGCCGTGGGAGATGAACGGGAGCGGCAGGCCGGTAAGCGGAATGATGCCGAGCATCGCGCCGATATTGATGAACGCCTGCAGAATGATGATAAAGGAGAACCCGAGCGCGACGAGCCCGCCGAAAAGGTCCTTCGAATTCCCCGCTATCACAATGCCGCGCGCGGAAAGCGCGATGAGGAGCAGGAGCAGGAGCGCCGCGCCGACAAAACCGGTCTCTTCGGCAAAGACGGCAAAAACGGAATCGCCGTCCGGTTCCGGCAGGTAATTGAATTTCTCCACGCTCTGGCCGAACCCTCTGCCGAAGAGTCCGCCGCTCCCGATGGCGATGAGCGACTGCTGTATCTGATAGCCGCTGCTCAAAGAATTGGCGGCCGGGTGGATGAACGTCTTCACGCGCTCAAGCACGTAGGGGCGCACGAGTATGACGACGCCGAGCGCGATGAAAGCGCCGAGGATGAGCAGGCCGAAGTCCCGCCACGGCGCTCCCGCGACGAAATACATCACCGCGCCGGTAGCGAGGAGCAGCATCGTCGTGGAGGTGTTCGGCTGCGCCAGGAGGAGCGCCGCGGGCGGAATGAGGAAAACGATGAACGGCAGCAATCCCTTTTTCGGATCCGCGAGCTGGCGCGCCCGCGGCGTGAGCCACCAGGCGAGCGCCAGCACGAAGCCTATTTTCAGGAATTCCGCCGGCTGGACGGTCGTGAAGCCCAGATTGACCCAGCGCGTTGCGCCGCCGGAATGGAATCCGACGCCGGGCACGAACACGAGCGCCGTGAACAAGAGCGTGCATGCGTAAATGAACGGCGCGAAGCGCCGCACGCGCGCAAGCGGCAGTGCGCGCGCGACGAGGAACGCAAAAAGCCCGAGCCCGAGCCCGAGCCCCGCCTGGAGCAGGATGTCCTTCGACACCGAGCTGCTTTCCCGCGCAAGGAGGCCTAAGGCCGCCGAAGAAAATATCGCGAGCCCGGCGAGCGCGATGGTGAGGACGAGCATGAGGAACATGCGGTCGCCGGAAACGAGCTTCATACCGGTTTCAACAGGGCGATGGTCATGCCCACGATGGCGCACACGATGGAGATGATCCAGTAGCGCATCGTCACTTTGTACGAGGGCCAGCCGATGGCTTCAAAGTGGTGGTGCAGAGGCGCAATGCGGAACACTTTCTTTCCGCGGAACTTTTTGGACGCGACCTGGATGATATTGGAAAGGACGGTGACGACGAGCGGAAAGGCGATGACGGGGAGTGCGGCGACGCCGTAGCCGTTCCCCGGCGTGTCGGTCATGAAGGCGATAACGGCGAGCGTCATCGTAAGCCCCATAGTGCCGGTCTCGGTCATCCAGAAGCGCGCGGGCGGGATGTTGAACCAGAGGAATGCGAGGATGGCGCCGGCCAGGGTCGCGGAGAATGCCGCCAGGTTTATCTGATTCTGCATGTAGGCGATGCCCGCGTACGCCATGAAGGCGGTGCTGAACACGCCGCCCGCGAGCCCGTCAATGCCGTCAATGACGCCGCCCGCGTAGAGCCCGAGCGTGATGAGGATGAACAGCGGGATGATGAGCGCGCCGAGCGCGAACGTGCCGTCGCCGGGGATCCCGATGCTTGAGACGCCGAGCTTTGCGTAGAACCACCAGCCGATAAAGAGCGACACGACCGTAACAAAGAGGAGGCGGGTGCGCAGCCGGACTCCTTTCTCGCCTGAAGGGTGTATGTCGAGCAGGTCGTTTATGAAGCCCATCAGCGCGCCGGCGAGGAGCGCAAAGAGCGGTATCCAGGTTTGGCTGCGGCTGAGGAAATCCAGTTTTTCAAAAAGAGGAAGCGGGACGAGCCGCGCCAGGACCCAGAGTCCGACGATGACGAGCGAGGCGCTCGCCCAGATGAGGATGCCGCCCATGCGCGGCGTGGACGTCTCCGTGCCGGTGTGCACGCTTGTGCGGAGCTTCTCGAATTCGACCGCAG
>JAKAGD010000067.1 GCA_021817685.1 bacterium | reverse complement strand
CGTTCCACCGTGCCGCCGTGCGGGTCGATGAAGGCGAACCCTTCGCCGTTCCGGATGTCCTGAATGGCCATGTTCTCGAGCAGGGTTGATTTACCCATGCCCGTCTTGCCGATGACGTACATATGGCGATCGCGGTCCTTCGCCTTGATGCCGAACGGGATGTGCTTCCCCCGCGAATCAGTCGCGGCAAAATAGGTGACGCGCTCCGGATTTTCCATCACTTAGCAGTATAGCAAAACCCGGACGCGAGATGCGTCCGGGTTTTGCGTTCTCTGCGTATTAAATGGGTGAGATGCCCTGCGGCGGCGCGACTGGCTCGGGAGCGGACGGTGCCTCAACCGACGCCTGTGCGGCGCGCGCCTCGCGGGCGCGCATCGAAAGGCCGATGCCGAGAACGCACGCGCCGAAGATAACGGCAAGAAGGTTCCGGAACGTTATCGGCAATCCGGAATACGGAGCAAGTATGACGAGAATGCCGAGCAGGATAAGGGTGCTGGTGCGAGACATGGGCGTAGTGTATCAAGGCTCGATAATTACCACAAATTCCCCTCGAACCGCGTCCGGATGCGCGGCGAAATGCGCCTGCGCCTCCACCACGGTTCCTGAGACGATTTCTTCGTGCATCTTCGTGAGCTCCCGTGCGATGGTAATTCGCGCCACACCGAGTGCGCCGAGCTCTTCCAGAAGCTTCAAGATGCGGTGCGGCGACTCATAGAGCACGACCGGCAGTTCGCTCGCCACAATGCCCTTAAGCGCGGTCTGGCGGCCCTTCTTGTGCGGCAAGAATCCGAGGAAGGTGAACCCGTCCGAGCCCAAACCCGCGATGGAAAGCGCAGCGGTGAGCGCCGAGGCTCCCGGTATCGCTTCAATGGTCGCGCCAGGGAGCTGCTCCCGCACGGCCGCTACGAGCCGCGAACCCGGATCGGAAATACCCGGCGTGCCGGCATCCGAGACGAACGCGACGTGTTCTCCCGCTTCTAGTCGCCCGATGACCTCGTCCGCCTTCTTCGCTTCCGTCGCCGCATCCAGCCGCTGAAGCGGCTTCTTTATTTCGTACCGGGCGAGCAGTTTGGAAATGACGCGCGTGTCCTCGGCGTAGATAACATCGCATTCTTTCAGCGTGCGGAGCGCCCGGAGCGTGATGTCCTCCAGATTCCCTATCGGCGTGGCGACAATTGAAAGTGTTCCCATATTATTTTTGAGAAACGAGCGCATCAGCGACTTTGTAGATATCGCCCGCGCCCATGGTCATAATGACGTCGCCCGCCTTCGGTTCGGTTTTGAACGCCTGTTCAATCTCATCAAAGGTCGCGGCGCGGGCGACTGTACCGTTGCGGCTAATACGCTCTGCAAGTATCGCGCTGGAGATTGAGCCATCATCAACTTCGCGCGCCGCATAAATGGGCGCAATGAGCACCTCGCCCGCATCGCCAAACGCGGTCGCGAACTCTCCCAGCAAATCCTTCGTACGGCTGTAGAGATGCGGGTGGAAGGCGACGAATACCTTGCCGCTCGCCTTCGCGCGAAGCGCATGAAGCGTCTCCTTCACCGCCGTCGGATGGTGCGCGTAGTCGTCGTACACATCCGCGCCGTGCGCGGTCTTTCCTTTGTATTCAAACCGGCGCCACGTGCCCTCAAAGGCTGCAAGGGATTCCGCAATCTGCGAATCGGTAACCGCGGGATACGCGACTCGCGCCGCCGCAGCGGCGGCGCGAGCATTCATCTGGTTGAACTCTCCCGGCAAGCGGAGCTCGTATACCCGCTCTTTCGTGTAATCAATAACGCGCGCCTTCGCACCAGCGAGAATTGGCGCGATGTTCGGATTCTTCGGGTCGGTCACGATGGCGCCATCCGTCGGAACGGCCTCAACCGCTTTTTTAAACGTCTCCTGTAAAGCACCCAGCGAAGGATAGAAATCGGTGTGGTCCCATTCAAGATTGTTCACCACGAGTACTTTCGGCGAGAGGTGGAGCAGGTGCGCGCGATACTCGTCCGCCTCAACTACGAGAATATCGGAATCTCCGTGCAAATAATTAGAGCCGAAATCCTTCACGATAGAGCCCACGATGGCGGTCGGCGACTCACCCGCGTCGTTCAGTATCTTTGCGAGCATGCCAGTCGTCGTCGTCTTGCCGTGCGTCCCTGCAACCGCAACGGTCCGCTTCCCTTTTGAAACGTCACCGAGCGCCTCAAAGTATGACTGTTCTTTGATACCAAGTTCGCGCGCGCGAAGCCGTTCGACATATCCCTCAGAACCCTCCACGACCGCATCGCTGTATACGGCAAGCTCAGCGTCGGCCGGGACATTCTCAGGACCATGCCCGACGGCAACGGTAATACCGCGTTCCGCGAGCATGTCGTGAACTTTCTGGCTCGGGTCCCGGTCGGAACCCGACACGGCGGCTCCTTGGTCTCGGTAATACTGCGCGAGCGCGCTCATGCCGATGCCCCCGATACCGATGAAGTGGACCTTTTTCATAACGCCTTCACGATAGCAGTAAATTGGTCGCCGCGGTCAAACTCGTTCTTGAACATCCCGAACGACGTGAATGCCGGCGAGAAAAGGAGCGTGTCGCCAGGCTCCGTTGCGACAAATGCTTCGCGCACCGCTTTCTCGAGGTCGTCGAAAACGGAGGCGTTGGGCAGAAATTCGAGCACCCGGCTTGTGCCGGTACCGGCGAGCAGGATGACCCGTTTTACCTCCCCGAGCTTCAGGAGAAGCTCATTCATATCAAGACCCTTATCGGTACCGCCCGCAATCAGCACCGTGTGCGCCGGGTCGAGCGCGGCGAGCGCGGCCAGGGTCGCCTCCGGCGTCGTCGCCGTCGTGTCGTTGTATATCTTCACGCCGTTCACTTCGCGCAAGAGTTCAAGCCGCCCCGGCACACCCGCGAACGTTGCGAGCGCGCGGCGGCTTACCTCGTCCGGAACATCAAGCGCACGGGCGGCCGCGAGCGCGAGTGCGGCGTCGTAGCGGTTGTGGAGTCCGGGTATAGCAAGCACCCACGTGTCCGGGAGTTTCAGCGTATCCGCAACGAGCGTTTTCGATTCAATACGCTCACCGTACTTATCAATGATGGTCGGCGCGCACTGTTTGCCGAGGATGAGCGTATCCGCTTCGGTTTGATATAGGAAAATGTGCGCCTTGTCGGCAAGGTACGCATCTAAGTCGTCGTGGTAATAATTCAAATGGTCCGGATAGAGCGTGGTGAAGACCGCGACGTGCGGGCTCATCTGTGCTTCGCCCCAGCCCTGCAACTGCCACGAGTCCAACTCAAGCACCGCAATGTGTTCCGGCGTCGCCTCTTTGAGAAGCGCGAGCGTGGAGACGCCGCGTACGTTCCCGCCAAGCAGGACCGGTTTCTTCGCTTCTTTCAGGATGGCGTAGAGCATGTGCGCCACGGTGGACTTGCCGCGCGTGCCGGTAACGCCGACGCAGACGATGCCGGAAATCTCCGCAAAGAGATCCGCACTCATCCGGACCGGTATACCGTTCTTCTTCGCTTCCGCGACGTATGGTGAATCAAGCGGTACGCCGGCGGCTTTCAAAATAAAATCGCGGTCGCGGAAATCCTCCAACCGGTGCTCGCCAAGGACGAAGGTGATGTTCGAAAATGATTCCAGTTGCGCCACCGAGTCCGCTAATTCCTCCCTTGATTTCAGGTCGGTCACAATGAGATTCGCCCCGCACTCGGCGAGGTATTTTGCGTCTCCGACCCCGCGGCCGAGAAGCCCAAGCCCCATCACGGTTATGTTCTTCCCGCGGAAATGTGAGGAGGCGTCCATACGAGTGCGCGCTCTAGGAGTCGAACCTAGGACCGCCCGAGTATCAGTCGGGTGCTCTACCAACTGAGCTAAGCGCGCATCCGTGGATAGTAGCAAAAAACCCTTTGTATTTCCACCTCAAACAAAAACACCCTTTTGGGGTGTTTTTGTTTGAGTATCGAAAAGATGTATATGCTCTTTTGTTCCGCCTATTCTGCTCCCGCTTGAAAGCTCACGTGTGGCTTTCAAGCGACCACCGGGTTACGTTATCCGGCTTCCGAGCATCGTTTAGAGACGAATGCTATCTCTCCTAATCTTGCGATTAGATC
>JAKAGD010000066.1 GCA_021817685.1 bacterium | reverse complement strand
CATCGATGAGCCTCTCGGCACGGTGTTCTCGGTCCTGGAGGAACATTCGGTGGACCGCGCAAGCGTGGTCGTGAAGACCGCGATGGCGCTCTCGGGGAAAGAAAGCGGCAGATCGGACACGCCGGAAGAGGTCGCGGAAGATACGCTCGCGGCGCTCGTGGCAAGCGTGCCGCGGCAGGTGGCGGGCATCGTGTTCCTGTCCGGCGGACAGACGCCGGACCAGGCGACCGCGAATCTCGCCGCCATACGCCGCCGGGCGAAGGAGGTTGACGCCCCGTGGCCGCTCACGTTCTCCTATGCTCGCGCGCTCCAGGAGGAGGCACTGGAGCTCTGGAAGGGCAAGGAGGAGAATGTGCCCGCCGCCCGGGCGGCGTTCCTCGCGCGCCTCGCCAAAGTCTCCGCGGCGCTCGGCTGATTGCTTTTCTTCCCGCTTTCCCGTATATTCGAGCAATATGCTTACGCTTTCCGTAGAAAAGCGCGATACGAGCGCCGCAGTGCCGGCGCTCCGCCGCGCGGGTTCCATCCCCGCCGTCGTGTACGGCGCCCACCATGAGGCGACGCCTATCACCGTTCCGGCGGTGGCGTTCGGCAAGATACTGAAGGAGGCGGGCGAGGCCGCCATCGTCTCTCTGGAGGGCCTCGGCGCTTCGCTCCCGACGCTTATCCACGAAGTGGACCTGGACCCGCTTACGAGCCTCCCGCGCCACGTGGACTTTTACGCAGTGACCAAGGGCGAGAAAGTCGAGGTCGCTATCCCGCTTGTCTTCATCGGCGAATCCCCGGCCGTTGTCGCCGGTGCGAACCTGGTGAAGGTGCTCCACGAACTCGAAGTGGAGGCGGATCCGATGAGCCTGCCGCACGACATCAAGGTGGACATTTCCACGCTCGTGAACTTGGGCGACCGCATCCATGCGGGCGACCTCAAGCTTCCGGCGGGCGTTGCGCTCATGATAGAACCCGAGGAAGTCGTCGCGCTCACGCAGGAAGTGGTGGAGGAGAAGGAGGAGGTCGCCGCTCCGGCGGACATCTCCGCTATCGAAGTGGAGAAGAAGGGCAAGGAAGAGGCGGAAGGAGAGTCGCCAGCACCCACAGAATAATTTACAATTACTAATTTACAATTTTCAATCAACTATTAATTTTCAATTTGAAATTAAGACATTGAAAATTCACTGAAAATTGAGAATTGTAAATTGAAAATCCGGGCTGGATTTTAATGGTAAAATGACCGGACATGCGCCGGTTTTTACTTTTTGTGTGCCTGGGCGTGCTCGGCGTCGCACCCGCGGCGGTTTACGCGCAGAGCGCGGCGCAAGCGGTAGCCCAGCGCCAACAAGACCTCCAGAACCAGTTGAGCGCGCTTGAGAGCCAGATCGCGGTCCAGCAACAGCTCCTCGATACCGCCCAGAACCAGCACCAGACGCTCCAGACCCAGATAGACGCGTTCAATGCCGAAATAAAGAAGACCCAGCTCCAGATACAGGCGATCAATCTCACCATATCCCAGCTCTCCAACAACATCGGCGTGCACGACCAGACGCTCTCGCAGCTTTCCGCAAAGCTTGAGGCGGAAAAGGAATCGCTCGCGCAGATATTGCGGCAGACCCAGATGCTGGACGATTATTCGATCGTTTCCGTCGCGCTCGGCTCGAAGGATGTGTCCGGATTCTTCAGCGATCTGGACGCGTTCACTTCCATCAAAAGCTCGCTCGCCGATTCTTTCAATGAAATAGAACAAACCAGCGCTTCCACGGAGGCGGAAAAAGAAGCGCTTCAGGCGCGGCTTGCGGAGCAGGAACAATTGCGCACCGTCGCCCAGCTCGCCAAGCAGGCGGTCCAGGCGCAGGAGAAAGAGAAACAGCAATTACTTAACCAGACCAAGGGCATAGAGGCGAACTACCAGAAGCTGATCGCGACGAACCAGCGGACGGCGGCGCAAATACGCTCCGAGCTGTTCATGCTGCGCGATACGGCGGCGATACCGTTCGGCACCGCGCTCGCGTATGCGCAGGCGGCGGAACGGGCGACCGGCACGCGCGCGGCGGTGACGCTCGGCGTCTTGAAACAGGAGACGAACCTCGGCGAGAACCTGGGCACCGGCACCTGGCGCGTGGACATGGCGCCGAATCGCGACCAGCCGGTGTTCGTCTACATCACGCAGGCGCTCGGTCTCGACCCCGACAAAATGCCGGTCTCCAAGAAGCCGTGGTACGGCTGGGGCGGCGCGATGGGTCCGGGGCAGTTCATCCCTTCGACGTGGGTATGCTACGGCGGGTTCGTGAACGTGAACACGGGCACGTGCACGCCGCCGTCGGGCGCCGGGCTCTCGTTCTGGCAGGGGCCGTGGCAGTACGTCGCAAGCAAGGATCGCGTGCGCCGGCTCCTCGGCGCGGATGCGCCGAGCAATCCGTGGACCGCGCAAGTGGCCATCATGGCCACCGCGATGCTCATGGCGGACAACGGGGCGGGGAAGCAGACGCCCGCGGCCGAGCGGCTCGCCGCGCTCCGGTACTTTGCCGGCTGGACGCACGCAAACAACCCCGCCTACGCGTTCTACGGCGACGGCGTGATGCAGTTCGCCGCGCAATTCCAGCAGGACATCAATCAGCTCGCGGGGCTCTAGCCGTATCCGGCGGCCCCTCGCGCCATATTGACAATATGGCGCTTTCATGTATTATGTATGTCAGCAGGAACGGAAGGGCGGGGCAGTTCGCCACGCCTCATGCGGTTTAACCTAAGGAGTACCTTGCCATGAAATCGAAACTGCTGTTTGTTGTTGCGGTCGTCGCGGCGCTCGGGATTCTTCCGATTACCGCAGTCCGCGCCCAGACCCAACCCGCCGCCGCTAATCCGCAGAACACCGCGGTCGAGCGTCCGGCACTGAAGGCGGGAGACCGCTGGGACTATCGCGTCATCGACGGCTGGAAGAACGTCGTGAAAGAAACGTTCGCGTTCCAGGTTTCCTCGGTGACCGACAAGGAAATACAGGTCGTCAGGAAAGCGGGCTCGGGCGCCGTCGCGACCATCACGGAAACGCCGGATCTGAACGCCGTGAGCGTCGTAAGCACGAGCGGCAACAACTTCCTGTATTCGCCCGATAACGGCGATTACGCGTTCCCGCTTTTCGTCGGCAAGACCTACGCGGCGAATGCGAGCTACACCAGGAAGAACGGCTCCGGCTCCTATGCGCTCAACGCTACGGTCGTCGGATGGGAACAAGTGACCGTTCCCGCCGGTACCTTCACCGCGCTCAAAATAACGCGCGAAGGGTTCTACAAGGCGACCACGAACCTGGGCTCCGGCACAGGCAAAATGAAAGTGACCGTCTGGTACGTCCCGGAGCTCAAGGAAAAGGCAAAGGTGGAGTACGAAGACACCGACTGGTCGGGCCGTCCTTCCAGCCGGGTCATCACCGAGTTGACCGGATACCAAGTCAACTGACAGGGCCGGCAATGGCCCTCAAGATAAGGGTCGAGCGAAAGCTCGGCCCTTTTTATTTGCCCGTTCCCTTTGTGATACGGTTATGGCATGTCGCTCATCGGCGAATTCCGCGCTTATCGCGAACAGCGCATCCGCGTCAAAGCGGCGCTTGCGTGGGCCGAGGCAACCCTCAAAGAAGGAGAATCGCTTATCGTTTCAATAACGGGATTTGCGCGGGAATATGCCGTGCACGGCGGGCGCTTATCCGCGCTACGCTCATCCGCCGAGCGGATACCGTCGCTCATCGTCTGCGAACCGAACGCTTTGACGGAACTTGTACAGGGACGAAGGGAGCGGAAAGGTTCGTGGAGTCCCCTATTCCGTTCGCCGGTTTTTGAGATGTGGGAACATACCGGACGCTTCTCCGATCGCTTGCCGGCACGGCACGGCCTCTCAAACGAGGATGCCGCCGCATTGCTCCGCATGGCGCGGGACGTTTTGCGCCGAACGGTAGCGGGGGAGGCCGTACCGCCGCAGACTTCAATGAAGGAGCGGGAGGCGTTCGCTTCCGACATTGTTTCCGCTGATGTTGCCGTATGGGTCGACGGCGAACTGCGCGCATCAATGATCACTGCGGGGAAGCCGCTCGTCGAAGCTGTTGCGACGGCCGCCGCGCGCGCGGCACGCGACGGCCGGTTCCGTC
>JAKAGD010000065.1 GCA_021817685.1 bacterium | reverse complement strand
GATGCCGAAGCCGCCGAGCAGGATGCCTTGGAAGAGAGTGAGTTTCATGGGGAGGTGAAGATGACGCCGTAGTGGTGCGCACCGGCGCGCACTGATTTTACCTTATGGAAGCCGCCGTTGATGAAGAGCGCCTCGGCTTCGTGTTCCGGAACGACGCGCCCGGGCGCCGGCCCGATGCCGCCGTAGCTGCCCGCCCAGTCCACGACGAGAAGCTTCCCTCCCGGCTTCAGAGTCCGCCGTATTTCGGCGATGAGTCCCGCGCGGTTGTCGATCTGGAAGAGCGTGTTGGCGAGGATGACGGCGTCGAGCGACGCGTCGCGCAAGCGCGTGCCGCCCGGCTTCTCGATGTCGCCCCAGATGGTGTCGATGACGCGGCGGTACTGTTCGTGCGCGTTCAGCTTCAGGTGCTTGAGCACGTCCTCCTGGATGTCGACGGCATATACCTTCCCGTCCGGCTCGACGGCCGCGGCGGCGGCGCGCGCATAGTGCCCCGAACCCGCGCCGAAATCGCCGACCTTCATCCCCCCGCGCAGGCCGAGCTGGGGAACGATGCCACGCGGCTCGCTGAAATGGGCGCTCATACGTACAAAAATACCACGGGCGGCGGCGGAGCCGCCGCTTAATCAACAAAAAAGCCGCCCGGTGGGCGGCTTGCTCGACCCGCGTGATTCCTATTCGTGCGGGCGCGGCCCGCGCGCGGTCGATCGGCGATTGAAGCTGGGGCTCTTGCGGTGCCGTTCTTTCTTCCTCGCGAGCGCCATTAGAGCGGCCGCCTTCACGCTCGTGCCGAACCCCATCACATTGCCCGTCTTCTCGTGCGAGAGGTCGTCGAACGACGCCGCTGCCGCCTGTAGAAGGCGGACGAAGAAGAGATGCGCCTTCCGTCCGGCGCCCTGGTACTCGATGCGGAACCGCATTTCCGCGAGGTCGCCGGGAATTTCGTCCGCGGCCATGTGCGAGGCGGGAACGCCGCCGGGGAATTCTTTCGCGAGGAAGGCGCCGAGTGCTTCCGTGAACATTTCGCCGTGGACGGCGTCGTCCCGCTTCTGGGAGGACGGCTCGCGGATGGCGACAGGACCAAACCATGAACGGACCGGGACGGATTTCGGGGCGGGCGGCGCGCCGTTTTTATTCCCGTGCGCATTCCCGTTGCCTTTCCATACCTGGAACGTGTCCGGGCCGCCGTCCGGCAGGTGCTCCATAACATACGGGTCGGGTCCGAAAAACACCCTGATTTTCATCGTGAACCTCCGTAGGCGGATTGAACGGGAAAGAAAAGGACCTCTCCCGGGACACTACTCTTGCTGCGGAAATCGCGCAACGAGCATTCCAAGGTTCGACCTTGGAATGCTCGAGAGTCGCCTCACCGATCGTCCTGCGCCGAGCATCTAATGTTGTTATCCTTGCCGACCGTCAGTTATAACAAGGTTCGGAATATCACGTGACAGGAAGAGCAAATTGTCGGCGGAGATTTTTGTCGTGTTCTATCGTGTCGGCGATGGCGTACAGAACATCCTTCCCTATCTTGAGTTCCGCCTTGAGAAGCGCGATGAAATCCTCGCAGTCGTAGGGATATACCCACACGCTGTCCTGCAATCGGACAAACCCTATCTCCTGCATAACCGCGCGCAGGCGGGAACGTATCGCCCTCCGGCGCTCCGGGATATCAAAAGCAACCATGCGCCACCGCCCGTCCCATTTCTTTTTCTGATTCTTCAGCGCGACTTTCGCCTGCTCAAACGCGAGTACCTTGCGCCCGGCCGGAGTGATGCGCAGATATTTCTTCCCATCCCGTTCCACCCAGCTCGCGTATCTTTTTGCGACAAGCCGACCCGTCGCAGATTTCGCTTGGTGTCTCAGATTGTATTTCTCGTTCGGCAAATAATCGAGAAGCTGTATCGCATTTCCTGCAATCGCGGCAAATACTACGGAACCCGTAACCGCGACCGCCGCAAGCACCGCGTTCTGGATATCCCGCTTTTTCTTCCTTTTCCGAGACGCCTCCTCAAGTTTCCCCATTTCTCCATCTTACTAGAGAATATTGTTATCTTCGGACGACCGTCTGTTGATAACAACATTGCCGCTGACTCAATTTTCGAGGGGGTAGATGTCGATGGCGGGTTCTTCGTAGGGGTGGGTGCGGCGGATGGCGGACACTACGTCCGCGACGAGTTCGTCGGCACAATTCACCTCTATGCACTCTTCCTCAACTTCTTCCGGCTTCCCCACTTCGCCAATGGCCGGGTGCGCGCCCTCGCCGGGCAAGAATCGCCCTGTTCCGCGCACACTCCAACTACAGAAAGAATAATTCCCGACTTTTCCGCCATCTGCTTCTCCTATCGCCTGCCGGACTTTGTCCGCAGCTGCTACTGGTACGGTAACGACGAGCTTTTTCATATCTTGAAAGTATCGAGGAATTGAATCCAACCAAGCCGATGCCAGAGCGTTATCTCCTCATACGACTGAACACGACTTTCAGGCATTTTAAAAAGTATCACTTGCGTTTCCTGTTCTTTGAGCAATCTGTTTGCAACAACATGCGCCAATTCGGCAAATGTTTCTGCACCGATGTATCCTGATATGCCGTTCTTGTCTTCGTTCATAATGAAAACGATGTCTGCATTATTGAGCGCCGTATAAAATTCCGCGTGTATCGCAGGGTATTCGTCTAGATATGCCTCCCGAGAAATCTCTTGCGGAGAAGCAGTTACCGAATATCCATGAGATTTCCAAAATTGCTCCCAATACGCAATGCGATCCTGTAATGATCCGCTCCCCGCGATCACTACTTTTTTCATATCTTGCTATAGCGCCGCCATGGAGGCGATAGAGTCGCCCTCATAGAGCTTCATCACGCGCACGCCCTGGGTGGCGCGCGAAAGAGAGGGGATCCCCGCGACCGCGGTGCGGATGACCTGGCCTTTCTTCGAGACGACGACGAGTTCTTCTTCCGCGAGGTCGCCGGTAACGACACGCGCGCCGATGACTTCGCCCGTCTTCGGCGTCACCTCCGCGGTCTTGATGCCCGAGCCGCCGCGCCCCTGCACCTTATATTCGGACATCCTGGTGCGCTTGCCGTAGCCCTTGCTCATAATCACGAGCAGGGACGCGTCCGTGGCCGATGCGGGAATGACTTCCGCCGAGACCACGCGGTCGCCTTTCTTTACGCTCATGCCGCGCACGCCGCCGGCCGCACGGCCCATTTCGCGCACGTCCTCCGCCTCGAAACGGATGGACTGCCCTTTCGCGGTGACGATGGACACGGTATCGCCCGCGCCCGCGAGACCGGCGGAAACGAGCCGGTCGCCCTTTTTCAAGGTGATGGCGATGATGCCCGAATGGCGCACGTCCGCGAAGGACTTCGCGGCGACGCGCTTGACAACGCCCGACTCGGTCACGAAGACGACCGACGAAGCCGAGAGAGCCGCTCCCTTCGGCACCGCGAGGATGGACGTCACCTTCTCCTCGAGCGCGAGCGGGAGGAAATTCATGATGCTCTTTCCTTTGGTCGCCCGCTTCCCTTCCGGGATCTCGTACATCTTGAGCTGATACGCCTTGCCGAAATCGGTGAAGAAAAGGAGGTCCGAGTGCGCTTTCGCGACGAGGAAATGCGTGACGACGTCCTCCTCCTTCGTCGCGATGTCGACGACGCCCACCCCGCCCCGCTTCTGCTTGCGGTACTCGCTCGGATTCGTGCGCTTCACGTAGCCGCCTTGGGTGAGGACGAGCATCGATTCCTCGTCCGGCACGAGGTCTTCGAGCGAAATGTTCTTCACGCCGCCCTTTACGATCTTCGTGCGGCGCTCGTCGCCGTACTTCCGCGCGAGCTCCTCGAGCTCCGCCTTCACGACCGCGAGGATTTTCTTCGGGGTGGAGAGGATGTCTTTCAGCTTTGTGATGAGCGCCTGAACTTCCGCGAGCTCGTCCTCGATCTTCTTGCGCTCGAGGCCGGCGAGCGTTTGCAGCCGCATCGCGAGGATGGCGGCGGTCTGGCGCTCGGTAAAGCCGAACTTCTTCCGGAGGGCGAGGTCGGCCGCGGGCACGTCCGGCGCTTTCCTGATGACGGCGATGACCTCGTCGATGTGGTCGAGCGCCTTCGAGAGCCCGAGGAGGATGTGCTCGCGTTCCTCCGCCCTGCGCAGATCGAACTCGGTGCGGC
>JAKAGD010000064.1 GCA_021817685.1 bacterium | reverse complement strand
ACATGAGCCAGACGGCGCCCGGAGAGCGCTCCGATGCACTCTCCGCGCTCCAGGGTGTCGTCGAGCGCCGCGTGAACCTCTTCGGCGTCGCCGAGCCGTTGGTGCAGACGGAACAGGCGAGTGCGCTTTCGGGCATAACCGAAGACCGCCTCATTGTGGACTTGCCGGGCGTGACCGACATCAAAGCGGCGGTTGCGGCGCTCGGGCAGACGCCGGTGCTTGAATTCCGTCTTGCAACGCAGACGACCACCGGCA
This sequence comes from bacterium, assembly GCA_021817685.1. Classification (GTDB taxonomy): domain Bacteria; phylum Patescibacteriota; class Minisyncoccia; order Phycocordibacterales; family Phycocordibacteraceae; genus C7867-001. The sequence continues at coordinate 3,913 of JAKAGD010000064.1, read as the reverse complement.
CGACGACCGGAATTGCCTATGTGCCGACCGGCCTCACCGGCCGCTACCTTTCGGGCGCCACGCTTGGTTTCGGCTCGGGCGCGACCGCGGGGCTCTCCTCTCCGCAGGTCATCCTCAATTTCAATAGCGACGGTGCGAAACTGTTTGAAAAAATAACGAGCGAGAATGTCGGTAAACAGCTCGCCATCTTCCTCGACGGTCAACCTATTTCCGAGCCCGTCATCCAGGAAGCCATTCCGGGTGGACAAGCGACTATCACCGGCAAATTCTCGGCAACGCAGGCGCGCGACCTGGTGCGCAATCTGAACTTCGGCGCGCTTCCCGTGCCCATCGCGCTCGAGAGCAGCTCGGCAGTCGGACCCACGCTCGGCGCCGCGGCAATCTCCGCGGGGGTTATGGCCGGTCTCATCGCGCTCGCCATTGTCGCGATCTTCATGATCGGCTGGTATCGCCTGCCGGGCGTCATCGCTTCCTTGGCGCTCGCGGAATACGTCGCCTTCATGCTCGCCGTCATCAAGGTCATCCCGGTTACGCTCACCGCTTCCGGCATCGCCGGGCTCATCATTTCGGTGGGTATGGCAGTGGATGCGAACGTGCTCATCTTTGAACGCACGAAGGAGGAACTGCGCGAGGGCAAGGGTCCGCGCGAGGCGGTGCATATCGGCTTCAGCCGCGCATGGCCCGCGATTCGCGACGGCCACCTCACGATGATCATCTCAGGCGTCATCCTCTTCTGGCTCGGGACGAGTATCGTGCAGGGCTTCGCGCTCGTCTTCGTGCTCGGCGTGCTCGCCTCCTTCATATCGGCGGTGTCGCTCTCGCGCGTCTTCCTGCTCGCCATTGTTCCCGAGAACAACGAGGGCCCCTGGCATTTCCTTATGGGCTCGGGCGGCCGTAATTCTTAGTATATGTATATCGTCAATCATCGCGGGCTCTTCTTCTGGATCACCGGCCTTCTGCTTGCCGCGGCTCTGGGCGCTATCTTCACCTTCGGACTGCCGCTCGGCATTGATTTCACCGGAGGCTCCTTGATGCAGGTGGGCTACACGGGCACCGTTCCGCCTTTGGCGACGATCGAGAAGCAGGTCGCGGTCGTGCCCTTGGGCGCGGTCTCGGTGCGCGCCTCCGGCAACAACGCCGTATCCATCCGCACGCGCACGCTCTCCGAGACGGAGCACGAGGCCATTCTCGCCGCTATTTCCGGAAGCGCTTCAACCACGGAACTTTCATATACCTCCGTCGGCCCCGCGCTCGGGAGCCAGTTCACGAGCAAGGCGATCTGGGCCATCTTCGCCGTCATACTCGTCATTGTGCTCTATATCGCCTTTGCGTTCCGCAAGGTGTCGCGCCCGGTACCGGGGTGGGGCTACGGCCTCACAGTCGTCGTCATGCTCGCCATCGACCTCATCGTCCCGGCCGGCTTTTATGCCGCACTCTGCCACTACACGGGCGCGCAGGTGGACTCGCTCTTCATCGTGGCTATGCTTGCGCTTCTTGGCTACGTGGTGAACGACATCATCGTCATCTTTGACCGCATTCGCGAACACCTCGCTCGGAACGAAAAGACCGGCCTTAAGGAATCGTTTGAGGAGACGATAGGGAAGTCCATAAACGAGACGATGCGCCGCTCCATCAACACGGCGCTCACGGTGGTGCTCGCACTCCTTTCGCTCATCTACTTCGGCGCGCCCGCGACCCGCGATTTTGCGCTCGTGATGCTCGTTGGCGTCGCCGTCGGCACGTTCTCCTCAATTGCGCGCTCCGCGCCGCTCCTTATCCCGATTGCGAAGTGGTTTTCTAAGCAATAAAGCCAGGCATGGCGCATATTCACGAAAAGATTGATATCACCGTCGGAGCTTACATTGTGAATGGCGATGCGGTGTTCCTTCGTATGCATGATAAATACAAACTCTGGGCTCATGTTGGCGGACACGTAGAACTTGATGAAGATCCCAACCAAGCTGTGGTTCGCGAGGCAAAAGAAGAGGCCGGTCTTGATATCACACTTGTCGGCACAAAACCTTCAGTTGCGGAAGGCAAGGGATACTCTGAGCTCATTCCGCCGCGATTTATGAACCGTCATCGAATCGATGATGGTCACGAGCACGTGGATCTCATCTATTTCGCAACCTCAGACAGCAGAAAGATCGTTCCGGCAGCAGGGGAAGCGGACGTGGAGACGCATTGGTTCACTAAAGAAGAGCTGGATAATCCAAAGTACGGACTGCGTGAGCATATCCGACACTACGCCAAAGCAGCACTTGATGCTGTTAAGAAATAACCGTTCCGACAAACGGTTTGCCGTCCAGATAGTTTGAAAATTCTCCCAGTTTTGCGCCGTTGATGATGGCGACTTCAAGACCGAGCGTTTCGGCCTCTTTGGCGGCGACGGGATCAAACGGCGAGGAGAGACCGGGATCCCAATCCTTTGGAATAAGCGTGCGGAATTCCGGCCACGATATTTTCTCTATCTTCTTGGCGTTCGGATCCTTCTTTGGGTCAGCCGTGTACACATAGTCAATATTGGAAAGGTTCACGAGGCGCCGCGCGCCGAGATTTTTCGCGATGAGCACGGCGTCGTAATCGGTAGAGAAGCCGGGTTGCCAACCGGCGGCAATCGTAATCGGCTCTTCCGATTCCACGTCGATGGTTGGATTTTTGACGACCTGCGGGTGCGCGTAACCCACGAAGATGTTGCGCAGGAGTTGGCCGTTGAGGCGAGTGGAGTGGATGCCGATCCAGTCTAGATCTTGCGGAGAAAGCGGCGTGACCGCGTTCGCGGCGTCTTGGTAGCGGCGCGCGGTTTTACCGCCGCCGGTGATGATAGTAAAGGTGAATCCGCGCTGAACTTTCTCCAGAATGAGCGCTTTGAAACGGGAAAGGAAGTCGGTGTCTATTTGGTCGGGGACAATGAGAGAACCCCCGACCGACACGACTATGCGCTCTTTAGTAGATGACATGCAAAACAGTTAAACAGAAGCAAGGCATGACGGCTTCGTGCATTGTACGCTCCTTGTCCGCGCATGCAACTTGTCTCACGCGATTTTTGTGTCGGACGACTTTTCCGCCGCCTTTTTGATGAGCCAGGAAGAGGACTGCACCTTGCCGCCCTCGCCCACGTTGTAGACCATTTCAATACCGAGCTCATTGCAGAGGTCCACTTCAGGCACCGGGTCGCCGTCGGGCTTGCGGTCGCCGCCGTTGGCGAAAATGTCTGGCTGTATCTTGCGAAGTGCGCGGCAAACGCTGCGGTCTTCGTCGTGCGGCTTGTGGTCGGTGATGACGACTTCGTCCACGCCGCGTATCGCCTCCAGGATCTCTTTTCTCTCCTCCTCATGCATGAACACGAACCCCTTTTTATGCGCCAGCCAGTCGTCGTTATTGAGGATGACCACCAGCTTGTCGCCGAGCTTCTTTGCCTCCTGGAGCATGCGGACATGCCCGATATGGATAGGGTCAAAACCCCCTGAAACTGCAACAACTTTCTGCTTATTCATGCCCCCAGTATATCAGCTTGACGCCTCCCGACCCCTCATATACTATGGCTCTTAGCGTCCTGCGCTTGCAGGACGGGGTTTGTTTTTGACCCTTGACATTTCATACGTGAACGCCCGCCATGGAGATGGCGGGCAAAATCCCTGCCGCTTCTAAGAATGGCGGCAGGGGCTACAAACCCCGTAGTAGAATTTCGGCTAGTCCTCTGGACGCGCCGATAGGCGCAAGCCGAAATTTCACTACAGGGAAAGATGTGTGAATTCTTTTGTTCCGCCTATTCTTAATGAGAGTTTGATCCGCCTTGGCGCGCGCGATCGCCGCGACCAACTGTTCGACCTCGGGTTCGGTAAGGCCAGCGGCGATTTCGTCGAGCAGCAGCAGCTTGGGGCGCGGCGCCAGTGCCTTGGCGAATTCCAGC
>JAKAGD010000063.1 GCA_021817685.1 bacterium | reverse complement strand
CAAGGGCCAGCTGACCTTCGGCCTTGCGAATCTCGGCGCGTTCCCGGTGAAGCTCCAGATGGGTGCGCGCATCTGCAACATCGTCTTCCACGCCATCGACGGGGATGTCATCGGGTATCGCGGACAGCATCAGGGCGGCCGCGTCTCGCATGGCGAGGAAACCCAAGTCTAGGTATGTTCCTCTCCGACAATGACATCAAGAAGGGGCTTAAAGACGGCAGTATCGTCATCCGCCCGTTCACGTTGAAGCATCTGCAGCCGGTGAGCTATGACGTCACACTCGGGAACGAATTTGAGGTGAACAACCGCCATGCAATGACCGCCGTCGATACGGTGCACAAGATATATCCGGAGACCCGCACGGTGAAAGTGAAAGACGGCGAAGCGTTCATCCTCCACCCGGGAGAAAGCGTGCTCGGCAAACAGCGAGAATTCATCGGCGTTGACCGGAATCATCTCATCATCCTCTCCGGCAAATCATCGCTCGCGCGCGTCGGGCTCGTGGTGCACAACACCGCGATGCTCTTCAACCCCTGCCACTATTTCTATCCGACGTTCGAGCTCGTCAATACGAACAACGTGCCGATCGTACTCAGACCCGGCATGACCATCGCCCAGCTCCTCTTTGCGCGGCTCACGAGCCCGGCGGGCCGGACTTACAAGGAGACGGGACGGTACGGCGCGAAGAACTCGAACCACTTTGCGGAAGAACGAAAAGCTGCGCCAAAGAAGAAGCCGGCCAAAAGGAAGCCGGCAAAGAAAAAGAAATAATTGTATGAAGAGAACCCGCCATCCCGAACAGCAGTACTTGGATCTTGTACGTGACACGCTTGAGAACGGCGAAGAGCAGACGGATGCCGGGACGGGCATAAAGACCTACAGCGTTTTCGGCAGACAGATCCGGTTTGACCTCTCCCAAGGTCTGCCGCTGCTCACAACCAAGAAAGTGTACTGGAACGGCATACTACACGAACTTTATTGGTTCCTCTCCGGCCAGTCCAATATAAAATATCTCGTCGATAACAATGTGCATATTTGGGATGATTACCCGTACCGTATTTACAACGAGAAAGTGAAGAAAGGGAAGGCGCCCGCGCTCACGAAGGAGGAGTTCATAGCGAAAATTGCTAGCAGTGCCGCATTCGCGAAGAAACACGGTGAACTCCGCCACATCTACGGCGAGCTGTGGCGCCGATGGCCCGCCGAAGGCGGACGCACGGTCGATCAGCTCGGCTGGGTGATAGACGAGCTGCGCAAAGACCCTGATGCGCACAATACGCTGGTAACGGCATGGAATCCTCAATATCTCTACGGTATGGCGAAACCCGGTGAGGGAGTGCGATTCCCGATATGTCACAACTTGTACCAGGTCAACATTAAACACGGGAAAGTGTGCCTGCAGCTGTACCAGCGGAGCGCCGACATATTCCTCGGCGTGCCGTTTAACATCGCAAGCTACGCGCTCCTCACCATGATCATTGCGAAGATACTCGGTCGCGAGCCGGGAGAATTCGTCCATACCTTTGGCGACTTGCACATATATGAGGATCATCGCGAACAGGCGAAGGAACAGCTCAAACGTAAGCCGCGACCATTCCCAAAGGTGAAATTTACGAAGGCATTCAAGTCACTCGATACGTTCCTACCCGCATTTGTGGAACTTATTGACTACAATCCGCACGCGACTATCAAGGCTCCGTTCGCAGTCGTCGGCGGCTACAATGAGAAACTGCACCGAGCGGCGAAGAAACCCAAACGAAAATAATACATGGACTATTACAAACGCATTCGCAAAGAAGACAAAGAGATTTATAAAGCCATTACAGGTGAAGAGAAACGGCAGGCGGAGGGACTGGAACTCATCCCGAGCGAGAATTACGTCTCACGCGCGGTGAAAGAGGCGATGGCCTCGTCGCTCACGAACAAGTACTCGGAAGGGTATCCCGGGAAGCGCTACTACGGCGGGCAGGAGTTCACGGACCAGGTGGAGACGCTCGCCATCGAGCGCGCGAAGAAGCTTTTCAAAGCGAAGTACGCGAACGTCCAACCGCTCGGCGGAGCGAACGCGAACATCGCGATGTACTTCGCCCTGCTCGAACCGGGCGACACGATACTCGGCATGGACCTCTCGCACGGCGGCCACCTGACCCACGGCCACCCGGTGACGTATCTCACCAAGATCTTCAATTTTGAGCGGTACAAGATGAAGAACGTGGAGACGGGAGAAATTGATTACGACGAAATGCGGCGCACGGCGAGGAGAATAAAGCCGAAGATCATCCTCGCGGGATTCTCCGCGTACCCGCGCGAGTTGGATTATAAAAAGTTCGTGAGCATCGCGCGCGAGGTCGGCGCTATTTCCGTTATGGACATCGCACACATCGCGGGGCTTATCGCCGGGAGGGCGGCAAAGAATCCGTTCGACTACGGATTCGACATCATGACGACCACGACGCACAAGACGCTCCGCGGCCCGCGCGGCGGCATGATACTCGTGCGCGAGAGCGAGGAGATCGCGAAGAAGATAAACAAGGCCGTGTTCCCCGGGTTCCAGGGCGGTCCGCACATGCATCAGATAGCGGCGAAGGCAGTCGCGTTCGGCGAGGCGCTCCGGCCGTCGTTCAAGAAGTATGCGAAGCAGATCATCACGAACACTCACGCGATGGAGAAAGTCTTTAAGAAGCACAAAGCGCGCATGCTCACCGGCGGTTCCGACAATCACCTCATTCTGCTCGATGTGTGGAAGTCGTTCGGCATCTCAGGCGGGGAAGCGGAGAAGCTCCTCGACCGCGCGGGCATCACACTCAACAAGAATGCGATTGCGGACGACACGAGGAAGCCGATGGATCCTTCCGGCATCCGCTTCGGCACGCCGGCACTGACCACGCGCGGGTTCAAAACGAAAGAAGCGGCGCGCGTCGCCGAAATTATGATCGAGGTGCTGACTGCGCGCAGTGATGCGGCGGTGAAGCGCGCAAAACAAGAAATAAAGAAACTCGCGCTCGCGCACCCCATTCCAGAATCGTTCAAGTAGTTGCAAATATTGGGGAATTCGATACCCTTGCGCCAAGGTTGCGAGGGGTTGTCCACCCGAAAAGCACCAGGTTCTCCAATCCGTGGGGCCCTGAAAATGCGGATGGTCATCCCACGAGCATGCTTCTGGGGGCCCTCCTCGCGACCGAACGACCCGCCCGCGCGGGTCGTTTTAATTGGTATACTCGCGCGTATGGAGGAACGTATACAAAAGGCGGTCGCGCAATCGCTCAAAGATATGGGTGCGGCTGAAGTCGCGTTCGTTGTGGAGCGGCCGAACGAGGCCACGCACGGGGATTACGCCACCAATGCCGCGCTCGCGGCGGCGAAGGCGCTCGGCAAGAATCCCCGCGAGCTCGCAGACGCGCTCGCGGAACGTCTCGCAGACATGCTCGGAGCGGTTGTGAGCCATGTGGCGGTGGCGGGACCGGGCTTCGTGAACATCACGCTCGCGCGCGAAGCGGTGACGCTCGCAGTCGCGGAAGCGGCCGCGCAGGGCGACGAGTGGGGAAGGGGGAGCGTGAACGCGGGACAGCGCGTGATGGTGGAATACACGGACCCGAACCCGTTCAAGGAAATGCATATCGGGCACCTGATGAGCAATATCATCGGTGAGGCGCTTGCGCGCCTCACCGAGAGCGAAGGCGCCGCGGTTGTCCGCGCGAACTATCAGGGCGATGTCGGCCCGCATGTCGCAAAAGCGCTCTGGGGTCTCCGAAAGGCCGGCATCACGGAGCCGTCCACGGCTAAAGAGCTCGGCGAGGCGTACGCGGCGGGTTCGCGCGCGTATGAGGAGTCCGAAGAGGAGAAGGCGGAAATAGACGCGCTCAATCAGGCCATCTACACCGGCACAGACTCGGCGCTGATGGAATTGTGGCGCAAGGGCCGCGATGTCTCACTCGCTGCATTTGAGCAAATATATAAACTGCTCGGCACACATTTTGATTACTACTTCTACGAAAGCGAGACCGCCGAGTCCGGCACGCGCATCGTGAAGGATGGGTTGAACCGAGGAGTGTTTGAAGAAAGCGAAGGCGCGGTCATTTACCGCGGCGAGAAGAAGGGACTGCATACGCTCGTGTTCATTACGAGCCGCGGCACGCCGACGTACGAGGCGAAAGACATCGGCCTCGCGTTCCTCAAAGAAGAACGCGTGCAGACGGATCGCTCTATCATCGTCACCGCCGCCGAACAGATAGGGCATTTCCGCGTTCTGTTCGCGGC
>JAKAGD010000062.1 GCA_021817685.1 bacterium | reverse complement strand
AATTAAGGATCGAACCGTACTTTTTGAGCCACGCGGAGCGTGGCGAATCCTTGCAGAATCAGGATTTTGTGGGGGGAATGCAGAACAGACGGCGCTTCGCGCCGACCCCATTTCGGGCTCTGATTCCGATTTCCAATTTTGGCGGAGAGGGTGGGATTCGAACCCACGGTCCCGTTTCCAGGACGGCGGATTTCAAGTCCGCTGCTTTAGACCACTCAGCCACCTCTCCCTACTTGTTTACGCCTGCGCTGATGATGAATCGTGCGCGGGCGTGTGTGAGCGACGGAAGCGAGAATCAGGACGGAACCAGATGAGGTAGATGATTTCCAAAATCCCGGCCGTGTTGATGACGAGCATGGCGACGAACCACCACTTTTGGCTTCCGCGTGCCGCGTGCCACAGGGCGAACCCTTTCAGCACCAGGGACCAAATCGCGATCGCGATGATGAAAGGGAGGAACGTAAACATAAATCCCGGAGCGAACGAAGGATAGAATTCTGGCGAGAAGTAGTGCATATGCGCGGATTATACCATACACTCTACCCATGCGGTACCTCGGCGTTGATTACGGAAGCAGGAAAATAGGCCTCGCGCTCTCTGATGAAGCGGGGAGTATGGGCTTTCCGCACGCCATCATCCCGAATACGCCGCGGCTCGTCGACGAGCTCGGCGCGCTCATCGCCAAAGAAAATGTCGGCGCCGTGGTCATCGGCGAATCGCGGAATCTCGCGGGCGGCGAGAATCCCATTGCGCAGGATGCCCGGGCGCTCGGCGCGCTCATCACCGAGCGCACCGGAGTGCCGGTATTCTTCGAGTCGGAAGTGTTCACGACGGCTCTTGCGCGCCGCGCGCCCGAGAAGGAGGGGAAGTCGCGCGCGCCGAAGACCCGTACGGACGTGGACGCCTCGGCCGCCGCACTCATCCTTACCAGTTATCTCTCCCGCACCGAGCATGAGTAAAGAACGCATATCCATAGACGAGTTCAGCAAGATAGAGGTGAAGGTCGGTACGGTACGGACCGCCGAGCGCGTGCCCGATACCGACAAGCTGCTGCGGCTCACGGTAGATTTCGGCCTAAAACCTTCGCAAAGCGAAGGTTCGGCCGACCAGTCGCCGGAGGCGACCGGTGTAGGCGAAGAAAGAGATGTGCGTCAAATCGTTTCCGGCATTGCCGCCTATGTTTCCGAACCCTCGTCGCTTGTCGGCCGCCAGCTCGCATTCGTGACGAATCTCGAGCCGCGCACCATTCGCGGCCTCGAAAGCAACGGCATGCTCTTTGCCGTCGGTTCGGACGACACCTTTGCTTTTCTTACGCCCGACAGGGAGGTCCCGCCCGGCACGAGTGCACACTAGAGGCGCGCGGCGGCGGAGCCGCCGCGTTATACTGCAGATATGCCTTCCGTTTTCAGCGAACGCTTGCGCGCAGCTCTTGCGCCGCCGCGGTATCTTGCGTCGCCGCTCTCCGGCATCGACATCTCCACAAGCGGGGTGAAAGTAGTTCGTCTTGTCGAAGGGCCGTACGGCTTTCTTCTCGGCGACTATGCTCAGGTGCGATTGCCGCTCGGCGTGTATACCGACGGCGAGATCATAGACCGTTCCACAATGACCGGAGCGCTCGTCTCCGCGAGCAAGGCCGCAGGCATCGCTGACGCCAATGTCGCCCTTCCGGAGTCGAAGTCGTACCTTTTTGAGACCGCCGCTCCCGGAACGAAGAAAGAGGAGTGGCGCATTGCGGTGGAACAGCATCTCGACGAACTGGTGCCGCTCCCGCCGGCGGAGATATCGTTCGATATTGTGAACGTCGGGCAAAACAGCCAGGGCAATGCGCTCATTGCGGGCATCGGTTTTGCGCGGCGCATCGTCGACGACACGCTCTCGGCATTTGATCAGGCGGGCATCGGGGTTCGTTCGCTCGAAGCGGAAACGTTCGCCATGGCGCGCGCCCTCCTCCCGACCGGGGACACGTCGACGGCGCTCATCATCGACGTCGGCAAGACGACGACGAAAATGGCGGTCGTTACGAACCGCATACCGCGATTTGCGACGACGTTCGGCATCGGTGGCCACGCGCTCACGCTCGCGGTGCAGAAACACTTCGGTGTGACGGAAGCCGAGGCGCGCAAAGTGAAGGCGGAGCGCGGCATCGTTCCGGCGCCCGGGAATGAAGATTATCTCGCCGCAATGCTCTCGACTGTTTCCGCCATCCGCGATGAGATCTCCCGCCGGCTCGAATATTGGCAGGAGAAGGCGACGCTTTCCGGGCACGAGCCGGTGTCGCATATCATCCTCGCCGGAGGCAACGCTTCGGTGCGCGGGCTCCCGGAGTATCTCGAGGGCGTGTTGAAGATACCCGTTTCCGCCGGCGATGTTTTCACCAACCTCGCATCGCGCGACACCTGGATCCCGCCGCTCGACTACACCGAGTCGCTCGCGTATGCGACCGCGATCGGCCTTGCGCTGCGCGATACTGTTGACCCGTATGCATAACGAACTCACCGATCTGCTTCCGAGTGAACGCCACGAGGCGCTCTCGCGGAATTATTTCCTGCGTCTCGGCGTCGTGGTCGTATGGTTCGTGACCCTGCTCGTCTTGGTCTCCATGGTCCTGCTTTTGCCGACGTACGTTCTCTTGACCGAGAATGCCAGCACGAAGGAGGCGCATCTCTCGAGCATTGATTCCGCGCTCTCTTCCGCAAACGGCGTGACGCTCGCGGTGCGTCTCGCTACGCTCTCAAGTGAAGCGGCGACGCTCGCGGCGCTTGCACACGCGCCGTCCGCGAGTGCGACGTTCCGCAACGCGCTCGCGCTCTCCCGTCCGGGCATAGCGCTCTCCGGTCTGGCGTACACCCCCGCCACGGGAAAGAACCCCGGCACGCTCGCGATCACCGGCATTGCGACGACCCGCGACGCGCTCCGCAGTTACCAACTCGTGCTTCAGGGCGCTCCGTTCGCCCGCTCCGCCGATCTGCCGGTCTCCGCGTATGCAAAAGACAGCAATATCGCATTCACCATCACGGTGACCCTTACGCCATGAGATCTCCTTTCATTCATCTCCTCATAGCATTTGTCGCATGCGCCGCCGCACTCGTCGGGTACGGGGTGTGGTATTCCGCCGTAGCGGACAAAAGCGTTGTGGTAACGACCCTGCAAAGCCAGATCGACGCGAAGACCGCCGCCGTGAGCCGCATGAGCACGACCCGCGCCGCCCTCGCCGAGATAGCGGGCGACGAAGCCGTCGTGCGGAGCTACTTTGTTCCGGAGACAGGAGTTGTTGCCTTCATCGACGGTCTTGAATCCCGCGGCCGAGCGCTCGGCGCCGCGGTCAGCGTTCTTTCCGTCTCGACCGAGGGCACTGCCGCACAGCCGATGCTCGCGTTCTCGCTTTCTATCAACGGGACATTTGATGCGGTGATGCGCACAGTCGGCGCGATAGAATACGCTCCGTATGACATCTCGTTCTCCACTCTCTCGGTGGCGCAGGATAGTAAGAACAATTGGAACGCCGATCTCAAATTGTCCGTCGGTTCTATAGCCGGGAACACCGCAACAAGCACGCCATGAATATTTCCGATACCATCGCCTCCCTCCTGAAACGCATGCGCTACGGTGCGAACATCGACCCGGTGCGCGACTGGCTCGTGGTACTTACGCTCTCGATCATCGTGCTCGCATGCATCGTCGTGTGGAACGTATGGGCGTTCAGCACGGTTGCGAGCGGCGGAGCCATAGGGACATCGTCGCCGAAAGCGGCGCCGATCTTCGATCCCGCCTCGCTGAACGCCATCCACACCATCTTTGCCGCCCGCGCCGATGAAGAGGCGAGGTACGTGACCGGCGTCTATCGCTACGCTGACCCGTCGCAATGAGCGCACAAATGCGCTAAGCGAAGCTTCCTCCCTGCGCTTGCCTCGAACAAACACATAAGAATGCGTTTGTTACTCAGCTCGCTTGGTAGTAGGGTAATGAGGTGCGAACGCCCCGATACGTAGGCGTGTCGGGGCTCGTTCGGAGAATACGCCTACACGAGGACGTGCAGACTGCATTTCCTCGCTTCGCCCCGATAGCTCAATGGATAGAGCCGCGGACTTCTAAGCCGTTGATGTTGGTTCGATTCCAGCTCGGGGCACGGGCATGTGGCGGAATTGGTATACGCGCACGTCTCAGAAGCGTGTCCCGCAAGGGTTGGGAGTTCGAGTCTCCCCATGCCCACAGAAACGAAGACGCTGGACGCGAGAGCGTTCAGCGCTTATCGTTTGTGGGACAGGGGAGCCTCGAAGGCCGGAGCGCGGCGGCGCGAGGCGGGGTCGCGGAAATTTTCAACAGAAAATTATCCGTGACCGAGTCTCCCCATGCCCACCGCGAA
>JAKAGD010000061.1 GCA_021817685.1 bacterium | reverse complement strand
CGGCGAGCATGTCTTCCACGAGCTCGTCGGCGACGGCATCGTAGCCCGCATTCGCCTTCCCCGCCTGCACTTTGCTGATAATGACCGACGCATCATCTTTGCCGGCGTTGATGGCGATTTGCGCAAGCGGCATTTCAAGCGCGCGCACGACGATGTCGTACCCGGCTTTTTCATCCGCGCTCATCTTGTGTTCGTGCGCCGCGAGCTTCTTGGCCACCTTCGCAAGCGCAGTGCCGCCGCCCGCGACGACGCCCTCCTCAATGGACGCCTTCGTCGCCTTCACGGCGTCGTCGATCTTGTCTTTGAGGTACTTCATCTCGGTCTCGGTCGCGGCGCCCACAGAAATGACCGCCACGCCGCCCGAAAGCTTCGCGATGCGCTCCTCAAATTTCTCCTTGTCGAACTTAGAGTCGGAATTCTCCATTTGCGCTTTCAGTTGCGCGATGCGGGCCGCAATATCCGCCTTCTTGCCCTTCCCGCCCACGATCGTCGTCGCGTCTTTCGTCGCAACCACGCGATTCGCCTTGCCGAGCATCGCGAGCGTCGCATTCTCAAACGTCATGCCGACTTCGCTCGTGATAACCTGGCCGCCCACGACCGTCGCAATGTCCGCGAGCATTTCCTTCTTGCGGTCGCCGTAACCCGGCGCTTTAATGGCGAGCACGCTGAACGTGCCGCGCAGTTTGTTCACAATGAACGTGGAGAGCGCATCGCCTTCCACATCGTCCGCGATGATGACGAGCTCTTTCTTTCCCGACTGCACGACCTTCTCCAAAAGCGGGAGGATCTCCTGCACATTGCCGATCTTCTTATCGGTCAGAAGCACGAGCGCGTCCTTCATTTCCGCTTCCATGCGCTCCGCGTTCGTCACCATGTAGGCGGAGACGTAGCCCTTGTCTATCTGGAGGCCTTCCACAATGTCGTAGGAGAGTTCCATGCCCTGCGATTCTTCAACGGTGACCACGCCGGACGAGCCCACTTTCTCCACCGCTTCGGCGATGATGTTCCCCAACACTTCGGACTCCGCCGAAATGCTCGCGACCTGCTTCACCTGGGCCTTGCCGGACACCGGCTTCGCCATTTTCTTCAGTTCGGCGACCGCGACCTGCTTCGCCTGCTCCATGCCGCTTCGTATCGCCATCGCGTTTGCGCCCTTCAGTACGTGCGCAAGGCCTTCTTCAACGAGCGCTTCCAAGAGCACGACGGAAGTCGTGGTGCCGTCGCCGGCGGTATCGTTGGTCTTGTTCGCCACTTCTTTCACGATTTCCGCACCCATATTTTCAAACCGGTCTTTGAACGAAATTTCCTTCGCGATAGAGACGCCGTCGTTCGTGATGCGGGGACCGCCGTACGACTTTTCAATGACGACGTTGCGCCCGCGGGGGCCCAAGGTCACCTTCACCGCATGCGCGGCCTGCGCGATGCCTTTCGCGATGGCTTTGCGCGCGTCTTCAGAAAAGAGAATGTGTTTCGCCATAGGAATAAATTAAGTTAATTAACGATGCCCAAAATGTTCGATTCCGCGAGGATGTAGTACTCCTGCCCCTCGATCTTCACTTCGTCGTAGCCGTATTTGCTGAAAATAACCGTATCGCCGACCTTGACCTGCATCGGCACGCGCTTGCCGTCTTCATGCTTTCCGGGGCCCACGGCGATTACCGTGCCCTGCGCCGGACGCTCCTTGTCGACCGTCTCGGGGATGATGATGCCGGAGGCGAGCTTCTTCTCCCCTTCTTTTTCGGCTGGGGAAACGACAACACGGTCTCCAAGCGGCTTTAGTGAAAGCTTCTTAGCCATAGCAGTCTATATATAAATGAATAATCGCCCTTGTACGGGGAGTATAGAGAAACCGCAGTTCACACGCAAGTTGCGCCGGCATACTCGCCCGTGCTATCATTCCACCCAAGATGGAGGCACTCGTATCGGCACTGCCGTACGCGGAAATCACCCTCGGAATACTCCTCATCGTCGGCATCGTGCTCCAGCAGCGCGGCGCGACACTCGGCGGAGCATTCGGCGGAGACAATTTCGCGTCGACCTTTTACAAACGCAGAGGCGCCGAGAAATTCCTATTTAACGCGACAGTCGTCGTAGCGGTTCTGCTCGTGCTCGCCGCAATAGCGAATTTCCTTCTCGTAGGATAATGAACGGGATCGGCGGCTCGAACTGGAGAGAGCACCTGAGGCGTTCATGGGATTCCCCGGCGCTTCTGCGCATTGAGGAGCGCATCCGCGGCTTCTCTCCGGGCGACCGCGCTATCTTCTACGCGCTCGTGGCGCTCTTTGGCGTCGCCTCCATCGTCGGGCTCTACGCGCTCGAACAGTCGTTACTCATAGAAATACCGAGCTACGGCGGAAGCCTCGTCGAAGGCGAGGTCGGCAGTCCGCAGTTCATCAATCCGCTCCTTGCTATCAGCGATGCCGACCGCGATCTCTCAAGCCTCGTGTATGCGGGGCTGATGGGGTTGTCGGGTTCGGGCGGCCTCGTGCCGGTGCTCACCGAAAGCTACGAAATGAGCGCCGACGGGAGGACCTACACGTTCACCCTGCGGAAAGACGCAAAATTCGCGGACGGCTCGCCCGTCACCGCCGACGACGTCGTCTTCACGGTGTGGAAGGCGCAGAACGCCTCCCTGAAGAGCCCCAAGTACGCGGACTGGTCCGGCGTCGGCGTCAAAGCGCTCGATCCGCGCACCGTTCGCTTCACGCTCGCAAAGCCGTACGCGCCCTTCCTCGGCCTCACGACGCTCGGCATCCTGCCGTCGCGCCTCTGGCAGAACATCTCGAGTGAGGAGTTCCCCTTCTCGACGCTTGAGACGAACCCGGTGGGCGCGGGCCCCTTCAAGGTCGCGAGCGTCTCGCGCGACGCGTCCGGACTCATTAGAAGCGTCCAGCTCGCCGAGAATCCGCAGTACGTGCTCGGCCGCCCGTATCTCGACAGCATCCGTTTCGACTTCTACTCGCGGAGCGAGGACCTCGCCGCGGCGCTCGCGAACGGGGGCGTTGAGAGCGCCTATGACGTCTCGACGAAGGGAGCGTTGACCGCTCCGTACGCGCGCGTCTTCGGCGTGTTCTTCAATCCGAGCGAGAAGCAAGTGTATGCGCGCGCGGAAGTGCGCAAGGCGCTCTCGCTCGCGCTCGATAGGCAGGACATCGTTGATACCGTGCTCGGCGGGTATGCGACCGCGGTGATGGGGCCCGTACCGCCCGGCGAGAAGGTGAAGCAGACGCCCGTACCGCAATCCGGCGATCCGACCGCAACGGCGGCGCAGATCCTCCAGTCCGCGGGGTGGGCCTACGACGGCTCCGCGCGCGCCTGGAAGAACGCGAGCGCGAAACAGACCTTGGATCGCATCACTATACGCACGAGCAACGTGCCGGAACTGAAGAACGTCGCGAGTGCGGTGAAAGCGGATTGGGAGAGGCTCGGCGTTCCGGTGGATATCGAGCTCTACGAGCCGGGAGATCTTTCGCAGAACGTCATCCGCCCGCGCAAGTATGAGGCGCTCCTGTACGGCATGGTCATCGGCCGCGATCAGGACCTCTATGCTTTCTGGGATTCACAAGAACGCAACGACCCGGGCCTCAATATCGCGCTGTATGCGAACAAGACCGTCGACGCGCTCCTTGAGGATTCCCGCAGTACCGCCGACGAGGAAAAACGCGCCGCGGACCTGCAAAAGATAGAGGACCTCGTTGCCGCGGATTATCCGGCTGCGTTCATTTATGCGCCGGACTTCACCTATGCGGTTCCGGAAGATCTCCGCGGCGTGGAGCTCCCGCAGATCATCACTCCCTCCGATCGGTTCGCGGCCGTTGCTACCTGGTACCGCGCGACCGATTCCGTGTGGCCCTTTTTTGCAAGATAGTTCCCGACAGTCATTTTCGTACGGGTTTCGACAGTATTAATTTTAAAAGCCCGATCAACTAACTAACAACGTATGAATCCAGCACCAGCACCAGCTCCCGCACCGAGACCGGAACGTCTGCCTGAGCGGGGGCGCTCGCATTTTCAGCATGTCCGCCAAGGCCCACGGCAAGTTCGGCGACGCTGTACAGGTCAAAGCGCCGTTCAAGCCAGCTGGCTCGCAGCCAGGAGCAATCGAGGCGTTGTCCCAGGGCATTGCGAAAGGGAAAAAATTCCAAACTCTTCTCGGAGTCACAGGTTCTGGAAAGACTTTCACAATGGCGAACGTAATACAAAGGGCGCAGAAGCCGGCACTCGTTATTGTCCACAACAAGACTCTTGCAGCGCAGCTTTATTGGGAGTTCCGCGATTTCTTCCCGCAGAACCGCGTCGAGTATTTCGTCTCATATTACGATTATTACCAGCCCGAGTCCTACATCCCCCAAAGGGACCTCTATATAGAGAAGGATGCGCAGGTGAATCCGCGCCTCGAGCAGATGAGGCTCTCGGCAACAGCTTCGCTCTCCT
>JAKAGD010000060.1 GCA_021817685.1 bacterium | reverse complement strand
CCACTCCTACACCACCGGCGACCGCATCGCCAAGCTCATCCCGATGGGTTCCCAAGGATTCCCGATGACCATTGACCACGCTATGGAGCTTGAACCGGACCTGAAAACGCTCTATGACGAGGACGACGAATCCCGGGAGATCATCGACCTGGCCAAACGCATTGAAGGATGCGTGCGGCACGTGGGCGTGCATGCGGCGGGCGTCGTCGTCGCGCCGACGCCGCTTGTGGAGTGGACCCCGATCCAGCCCGACCCGAAGGGCACCGGGAAGATGATCACGCAGTACGACATGTATTCAATCACCGATGAGTACGGCGGCGTCGGGCTCCTGAAATTCGACTTCCTCGGCATCAAGAACCTCGCCATCCTCGCCGACGCGGTCGCGCGCGTGAAAGAAACGCGCGGCATCGTCGTTGATATCGAGAACGTCCCGATTGACGATACGAAGACATTTGCAATGCTCGCGCGCGGCGAAACGGAAGGCACGTTCCAGCTGAACGGCTCCGGCATGACCCGCTGGCTGAAAGAACTGAAGCCTTCCACTATCCACGACATCAACGCCATGGTCGCGCTCTATCGCCCGGGCCCGATGGAAACCATTCCCCAGTATATTGAGCGCAAGCACAACCCGAAGCTCATCCGTTTCGTCGACCCACGGATGAAGGACTACCTGGATTTCTCCTACGGCCTCCTCGTGTACCAGGACGACGTGCTCCTCACCGCTATCAAACTCGCCGGCTATTCGTGGCTGGAGGCGGACCAGCTCCGCAAAGCGATGGGCAAGAAGATCCCGAAGGTCATGCAGGCGGAAAAAGCGAAACTCCTCAAAGGATTCGTGGAGTACGGGAAGCTTTCGGAAGCGACGGCGGAAAAACTCTGGCTCCTCATTGAGCCGTTCGCCGCGTACGGGTTCAACAAGGCGCACGCTGCTTCCTACGGCAAGGTCGCGTACCAAACTTCGTATATGAAAGCGAACTATCCGGTGGAGTACCTCGCCGCCGTGCTCACCGCGGACTCGGGCGACACGGAGGCTATCGCCGTCTTCGTCGCCGAGGCGAAGCGCATGGGTATCCCCGTCCTTCCGCCGGACGTGAACGAGAGCGGAACGGACTTCACCGTCGTCGGCGATACCAAAGACGCTATCCGATTCGGTCTCTCGTCCATCAAAAACTTCGGCGACGGCATCTCGGAAGCCATTATCGCCGAACGCACGGCGCGCGGACCGTTCTCTTCCCTTTCCGATTTCCTCTCGCGCGTCGGGTCCAAGAACCTCAACCGCAAGTCGCTCGAGTCGCTCATCAAGTGCGGCGCGCTTGATTCGCTCAGTCCGTCGCAGCACAAGCGCGGCACGATGCTTGAAAACATCGAGACCTTGCTCGCCTTCCATCGGGAGGCGACGGCGGTCGCGCCGCAGGATTCCCTCTTCGGCGCCTCGTTCCACTCGGCGCCCTCGCTCACGCTCCCCGAAGGCAAGGCGACTTCCATTTCGGACAGGCTCGCCTGGGAAAAGGAACTGCTCGGCATTTATGTGAGCGGCCATCCTCTTGAAGCACATGAGGCGACGCTGAAAAAAGCGCACCTCTCCATCAAGAAAGTGAAGGAAGAACCCCAGCCCGGGATGCTCCTCATCCTGCCCGTGCTCGTTTCCACTGTGCGCACGCTTCTCACCAAGAGCGGCGAGAAGATGGCGTTCCTCGCCGTGGAAGATATGACCGAATCCATAGAGGCGGTCGTCTTCCCGCGACTCTTTAAAGAGCACGCGGCCGTCATCACCCCCGGCGCGTGCCTCCTCGTAAAAGGCAAGGTGGCGGTCCGAAACGGCGAACCCTCGCTCGCCATAGAAGAACTTAAGCCGCTCTCTTGAGTGTGCTATATTCTGGACATTATGGACGCCCCGGCAGATAAGGAACGCGACCACAAAAAGCTCGGCAAGGAGCTCGATTTGTTCACATTCTCCGAACTCGTCGGCTCCGGTCTCCCGCTCTGGACACCCAAGGGCACAATACTCCGCAACCTCCTCGATGACTTCGTGTGGGAAATGCGGAGCGCACACGGATACGAAAAGGTGGAGATACCCCATATCACAAAGAAGGAACTCTACGAGAAGAGCGGCCATTGGGACAAATTCAAAGACGATCTTTTCCGCATTACCACGCGCGAGGGCGACGAGTTCGCACTGAAGCCGATGAACTGCCCGCACCACACGCAGATCTATGCACGCAAGCCGTGGAGCTATCGCGAACTGCCACAGCGCTATGCGAACACGACCATGTGCTATCGCGATGAACAGTCGGGCGAGCTGAACGGTCTTTCGCGCGTCCGCGCATTTACCCAGGACGATGCGCACGCCTTCTGCCGCGAATCACAGGTGGAGGAAGAATTCAGGAACATTTGGAATATCATCGAGAAATTCTACGGAACGTTCGGATTCAACCCTAAGAAAATACGGCTCTCATTCCACGACCCGGAGCATCCGGAAAAATACCTCGGCGATAAGGCGCGCTGGAAGACGGCGGAAGACATTCTGACCAAGATCGCAAAAGAGAAAGGCGCGGAAACCATTCCCGGCGTCGGCGAAGCGGCCTTCTACGGCCCGAAACTGGACTTTATGGCCGAAGACTCGCACGGCCGCCTCTGGCAGGTGGCGACCATCCAGCTCGACATGAACATGCCGGAGAATTTCGACCTCACCTGCATAAACGAGAAAGGAGAGAAAGAACGCATTGTGATGATACACGCCGCCATTATGGGCTCCATAGAACGCTTCCTTTCTGTCCTCATTGAACACCTCCAGGGCGCGTTCCCGCTCTGGCTCTCCCCCGTCCAGGCGCGCGTGCTCCCCGTGTCCGAAAAGCACAATGCGTATGCAAAGGAGGTTGCGGACGCGCTGAAAGCCGCGGGCATCCGCGCAGACACGGACGACGCGAACGAGTCGCTCGGCAAGAAAATACGCAACGCAAAGTCGGAGAAAATCCCTTACTTGCTCGTCGTCGGCGACGCCGAAGTCGAAGCAAAAACCATTTCAGTAGACAGCCGCGACCATGGCAAGCTTGAGGCGATGCCGGTCGAGGATTTCATACGGCGTACAACGGAAGAAACAAGAACGCGCGCATAAAAGAAAAAACCGCTCACAAGCGGTTTTTTCTTTTATGCGCCTAGTATTGAAAGCGCACGCGTCAGCGCCAGCTTGGCGCCGGTCACGCCAACTGAATAGCTCGAGTCGATGGCGATCGTAAGCGCGGTGATGAGCTGTTCCAGAACCGGCGTGGAGAGGCGTGCGGTCAAGCGCGAAATGCCGGAATCGGAGGCGGTGCCGTCAATGCGCGCGCGGTATGCGTCGTCGAGCAAACAAACGATGTCCGTGATGAGCTTCTCCGGCGAGCCGTTTCCGCGCACATGCTGGCGGAGTCCCGCAAAGACCGCCGCGCGATCGCCCTCAACCAAGGCCGCTATGAATCCGCGAACGGATGCGGGAGTCGCCTCAGAGTCGGCTGCAATCGCCTCAACGTGCTCGTATACCGGTTCAACGTTCTCAAATACCGGTTCCACATTTTCGCGCACCGGCTCGACGTTATGTTTGGCCGTAGCATGGTGATGCCGCGACAGGCCTTTCACAATGTCGTCGATGGAGAGCGCCCCTCCCCGTGCGAACGATTTGAAACCGTCATACGACGAGTAACTGCGGGGCGCTTCCGGTGCCGGCGCAGACTGGACTTCAGTAACGACGATGTGCGGTTCGCGCGCGACTGCCGGGACCGGAGCAAGCTCGCGTGCGTTGAGCGATGCCGCGACGCGCTGCCCAAAGGCGCGCAACGAGCGGTTCGCGGCCGGCGCCGCGCCAAAGAGCACTAGGTAGGCAAGTGCGAGCGCCCAGGAGATAAGCGCGAGCCAGTAGAGCGTCGTGCCGACCGGACCGAGGTCAAGGCCAGTGTATGGGATCTGTGAGAGGTAGAGGTATGCGAGCCGCTGCGACGCAACATGCGGAAGCGCCGCAAGCGTAATGGTCGGAGGAGGCAGTGCTCCGCCGCCGCCGCCGCCGCCGCCATAGGTCGGCGGCGGACCGCCCGCGCCGCCGCCCGTAGGGGCGATGGTGACGGTCGTCGCGCAATTCACTGTTTGCCCAGTCGGGCTCACAACCGTGCCGGTAAAGGTCGTAACCGCGTTTATGGCATGCGAGTTCACGGAGCCGCCTATTGCGGGCGTGACCGCACCGACGTTCTGGTCAATGGAGAACGTTCCGCCATTCGTCGTCGTCCACGAAAGCGACGTAGACGAACCGGCCGTCACGGACGTCGGAGATGCCGAGAGCGTGCAGGTCGGAGCGCCGGGAGAGGGGGTCGGGTAGGTGCAGGTAACGCCCGTCTGGCTCGTGGCCGCGGGATTGTAGTTGGTGGCGGTCGAGTCCATACAACCGATAACGGGTGCGGGCGGGTAGGTGCAGGTAACGCCTGTTTGCGAGGTCGCGGCGGAATTGTAGTTAGTGGCCGTAGAATCCATGCAGCCATAAACGGGTGCGGGCGGCG
>JAKAGD010000059.1 GCA_021817685.1 bacterium | reverse complement strand
ACGATGACCTGCTTCGCGCGCGCGGCGACCCCCGCCTGTACGCGCCTGAGGAACCATACCGGCAGGGACACCTTGGGTTCCTTCACAAAGGAATCCAGAGTCGCCGTAACGCCAAAGCGCCGTCGTCCCTGCTCCCACGCGTAGTCCCCCACGATCTTTACCAAAAACGGCTTCCGCGCAAACCACGCGGCCAGGCACGCGGGCAATCCGACCGAAACGGGATCGAGCGCCAAAACCGCGTCGGCACGCGCGAGCGCGCGCCGCACGCGGAAGAAGTACGCGACATGCCGTACGACCTTCGGCAAGTATCGAACGTCGGTGAACTTCACCAGTTCGATCTCAATGCCTTTCTCAGGCAATCCATTTTCCAGGAGCTTCGCATACGTCGCCGGCCCGCCTATATCGGGCGGATACAAGGGCGTGGCGATAACAAGCCGCATACTTCTATTCTAACGGTTTTTGAACACCCGGTCGAAGATCTTCTTCATCTGCGCCGCAATGAGATTCCAGTCATATTTTTCAAACGCCAGCTTCTTCGCATTTGCCGTTACGCGCGCGACCTGTTCGGGATGCGCGAGGATGTCCCGCACCGCCTCGGCGATCTGCTCGGGAGAATTTTTGTCCACCGCCCAGCCGGTCGTTTCCTTGTCCGGATTGCGTCTCGCATCAAAGAGGAAATCTGCGATGCCGCCCTCCTGTGTCGCAATGACCGGCAGTCCCGCCGCCATCGCCTCAATAAATGAAATACCCATGCCCTCAGATCGGCTGGGGCGTATAAAGATATCCGCCGCTTCCAAATGCGGAGGAAGTTCGGGGACGCCCGGATGAGGCAAGAGTGACACTCGCGCACCGACACCGAGTTTCCGTGCGAGCAACTCAAGCTGTCGCGCATCCGGCCCGAATCCATAATTCACGAATCGCACATGCTCTGGCAAGAGCACCAGCGCGCGCACGATGTCATCAAGCGCATTCTTATGGACCAGCCGCGAGGTACTCACAAGCACCACATTTCCTGAATTTTTCTCTGGTACGTGCGGCGTAGTACGCGCGAACATTTTCGTATCCGTTCCGTTTGGAATGACGTCAACGGCGCCACGGAAACCGGCTGCGCGCGCCCACCTCGCGAGATATGTAGATATGGCCTGCACCCTCGCCGCATGACGAAATCCCCAGGCAAGAAGAGGACGAAACGGCAGGACGTACCAGCGACCGAACACACGATCAAACGGGTCGCCATCTTGGAGCGTAAGCACATATGGTACGCGAGCGCCGAGCGCGAGCGCCAGCACAACTGGAAATAGCATATAGGTCATCATGGCCCAAAATGCGTCAAACGGCCGTTCACGATGCAGGCGCAGTGCGCACAGCGCCGCACGCGGTACAAACAGAATCTTTGAAAGATATCCCGCACCGCGCCCAATCCGGTGCACCGTTATATTTCCAAAATGCTCTTCGCGCGGTTCATCCTCAAACCGCATCGTCAGCATATGAAATTCGGCGTCCGGGATACGGTCGGTGATTTCCTTGAGCGCTACCTCAGCACCGCCCACATGCGGATAATATGCGAGGGAGAATATGAGTATGCGTTTCATTTCTTACGGACTTCGACGATATAGTCAGCAAGCTTTCGCTTCGGCGACCAGCCGAGCGCACGAGTCTTCTCTGTGTTGATATCCGAACTCATTCGGTTCCCCGGCGAAGCGGGCTTCATAACAATTTCTCCGCCGAACAACTGAGCGACTTCCAGTATCGAATACGCCTTCTCATCGCCAATGCCGAAATCGTCTCCCGCCCCGTCCGCACCGACCAGAATGAGCCCGTCGACAATGTCATCAACGTGAGTGAAATTCCGTTTCTGCGTCCCCGGTGCCGTCACCATGAGCGGCTCTCCCGTATTCTGTTTTTGTCTGAATATCTCGATGACTGTCCCGTACGCGCCTGCGCGCTCGCCAGGACCGTATACATTGTAGAAATAAGTGATTGCGTGCGGCAGACCGTACCAGACACTGTAATTCCTGACCAACTCAGTGTTGGTGGCTTTCGTCCACGCGTATGGGCTCTGGTCGCGACCGAGGCCGCCGTCGCCGAACTTTGTGGAGGAACCGGCGTACACAAGCTTGCCACCTTTTTTGCGCCAAAATTCGAGCACCCCGAACGTGCCATCTTTGTTCAGATCCCAGACAAGCGCCGGCTCCTCGAGACTTTTCTCGACGCGCGAGTATTCGCCGAGATGGTAAATGAGATCGGGTGTTTCGGGGACATGTTTCTCGATGTCCTTCGTGTGACCCTCGCGATAGTCAACGCCGGATACATGGTTCTCGCGACTGCCCGTGAAGTAGTTGTCGAGCGAGATGACCGTGTACCCTTCCTTCACGAGGCGCGCACAAAGATGCGAGCCGATGAAGCCCGCACCGCCGGTGACGAGGATGAGTTTCTGTTCATTCATGTATGAAAGACTATTATAAAAACGTCCTGAATGCGAACTACAAGAAGATGAACGCGCCGCCGGCGAGCGTCATTAGGCCGAGGAAACTGAGCGTCCAGGGCGAATGGAGCAGACCGGAGATGCGGGACGAGGTTGCTTCAGGCGGCAATGCCGCCCCGAGAGCGGCGATTTCAGTCTCCGCTCTCGGGGCGCTCACTGCTGTATTTTCATGCGCCGTGTCGCTTATATTTGTGCTCGGAACAGACTCGACCGTCTGTACTTCATTAGAACCCTGCGCCAGCTCAGGAAGTTGCACGGACACCTCCGCCGCAGATTCGATGTGCGGCGTACGCGCGGCGACGACGCCGTCCGGGTACAGGAGCGCCGCATCGGACGCAAAGGGCAGATTCGTAACGGTGAACGGGAGCAGGACGCTCGACGCCGGCAACATGGTCATGCCGTCGGGAATGCGGAACGAGCCCGTATCCGATAAGAGCCGCCAGCCGGAGAGATCCAAACGCTCCTCCGCGTCATTCACTATGGTGATGCCGTCGCCGGAGACCGGGAGAAGCCGCACTTTCGCGGACGTTACGATCACGACCAGTTCGTCATGCGCCTGCGCCGTTCCGTCGCTCGCGGCCGCTGTGACCAGATAGGTGCCGGCATAACGATAAACTTTCTCGGCTGCGCTGCCGGAGGAGGAAGAACCGTCGCCGAAACTCCACGAAACCTGCGCCGACGGATCAATTGCGCCGTTCCTGGTCGTCACGCGCGCCGAAAAATGCACCGGTACCTCCAGCAGAGCCGCCCGGTTGTCACCCGCTTCTATCAGGAGTTCGGGCGGCGGCGGCACGTATGTTGCGGCCCTTCCCGCAGCCGCCGGTGCGGAGGAAGTGGCGGTGGCGCTTGAGGTGCTCGCCTCTCCGACCGTAATGAACGGCTGTATCTTCGCATACGTGCTCGGGCCTATGCCGCTCACGTTCTGTATATCCTCAATGCGGGCGAACGGTCCGTGCGCGGTGCGGTAGTCCACGATGCGCGCCGCATACGTCGGGCCGATACCCGGGAGCGTATCAAGAAGCGCCGCGTCGGCGGTGTTGATGTTCACGAGCGCCGCATACGCGCTCAGCGGAAGAAAAAGAGCCAGAGCGAGCAATCCGGCGGTGCGCATGGCTCAAGCTTCGCCCTTGAGCACTTTCTTCAATTCGTTTTCCGGGACTTCAAAAGGCTTCTTCTCTTCCGTTACCGGAGCGGGAGCGGGCGGGGGTTCTTGTTGCACCGCCGGAGACGGCACGGGTGGTTTCGGCGGTTCGCTCGCTTCCGTCTTTTGTCCGCTCTTCTGCAGAACTTCAGCGAGCGCGCCTTTAAGCGACTGCTTCTGTTCGGACTGCTTCTGTTCCTTCTCTGCGCCGGTCTTCGCCGTCATCGTGCGCAGAATGGCTTTCAGTTCTTCGGGGCTTTTCGCCGGCGGGGTCGGACGCTCAAGCGGCGGACGCGGAGTGAATTCCCTGCGCTCTTCTCGGGGCGGACGCGCAATCCCCGGACGGGGCATCGGCTGCCTCGGCGACTGCTCGCGCGGCGGCTCGCTCCGCGGCACGAACGGCCTTGCCGGAAGCGGTCTCGACTCTTCCCGTTGCATCGGGGGACTTGCCTGCCGCAGAGGCGGCGCCGGCTTCTTTTTCATCCGCGCGTCGAACGGCGCCTCGGAGGCCGCGCTCGCGGCCAGTTCCTCTATGATGGCATTCTCGACGCCCGCGCGCGGCGCAGTGAATTGCTTACGCGACTCCGCGATGACCTGTTCCCGATACGATACGGGAGGAGCCTCTATCGGCGGTATGGTCACCGCCGAGAACGGCGCAGACCCAACGCCGTCTATCATCAAGGACAAATACACCTGCCGCCGATCGAGCGCCACGACGTCCTCTTTTGTGAACTTCGGCATGAAAATAGTTTCCAGTACTTCGGCATCGAACGGCCCGACGCGGAACACAACAGTGGTGCCGACGTTGCCGAACACAGCGTCGCGCACTTCCTCCTCCATCTGCTCTATGTACTGGTGCGCAATAACGAGGTTCAGCTTGTATTTGCGAGCTTCGGAAAGAATCTCCGCAAACGTCTCGTTCGCGAAGTTCTGGAATTCGTCCACATAAAAATAGAAATTCGGGAGTTTGCCGAGCTCGGGCGCAGAGAGATCCGCACGGCTCATCGCGGCCAGGAAGATGCGCGTCGTGAGCATGGAACCCAAGAGGCGCATATTGGTCTCGCCCACGAGCCCTT
>JAKAGD010000058.1 GCA_021817685.1 bacterium | reverse complement strand
ATTGAATCTACTCATGGACCCTGAAGTCGATTTCGTCATGCTTCTCGGCCAGGCAGGCACCGGCAAGACGCTTCTCACGCTGGCGGCAGCACTGCAGCAGACACTTGAAACGAAACGTTATTCGGAAATCGTCATCACCCGCGTCACGGTACCCGTCGGGGAAGATATCGGCTTCTTGCCCGGCACGGAAGAGGAGAAGATGACGCCGTGGATGGGTGCGCTCGAAGACAATCTCGATGTGCTCAATCACGACGCCAAGGGTGAACCGGGGGTCGTCGACTGGGGTCACGCAGCGACCATGGACTTGATCCGCAACCGCATCAAGGTCAAATCGCTCAACTTCATGCGCGGCCGCACGTTCCTCAACAAGTTCCTCATCATCGACGAGGCACAGAATCTGACGCCGAAGCAGATGAAGACGCTCATCACGCGAGCCGGTCCGGGCACCAAGGTGGTCTGTCTGGGCAATCTCGCCCAGATCGATACGCCGTATGTGACTGAGGGCAGTTCCGGTCTCACGTATGCCGTCGAGCGTTTCAAGGGCTGGGAACATTCCGGGCACATCACTCTGCAGCGCGGCGAACGCTCCCGTCTCGCCGACCATGCAGTCGAAGTACTCTAACCGTCCCATCGTTCTTTCACCCCGCCATCCGGCGGGGTTTCTCATGCAAAACGACGCGTCGCGGCTATTGAGATCCCGATGGATACTCTGCCTGGTGTAGTCTCTGTCCGGGTTTTCTGTCGGACATGGCTCTCCTCGCCGGCGTGCCGGCTCGGCTCACGCAGCGTGCTTGAAATAGTCGACGAGGATGCCGGCCGCCCCGAGTACCGTGACCCTCTCCGAGGCGACGGAGGCGGCATGCGGGACCGTGTCGGTGCAGTAGATATGCGCCACCCCTTGCTGCCGGAGCTTCCGCCACAGCGTGCCGGAGAAGAGGCCGTGCGTGACGAGCACGGTGATAGCGCGCGCCCCGAAGCATGGAGCTTCTCCGCACAAAGCAGCATGGCGTGAGTTAAGTATAAAAGCGCAGGGCACGGCCCAGGCGTCGAGGCTGTTCACAGCGACCCCCTGTTTTTACCGCATCAGATAAATAAAACAGAGGCCGCCTGACACAGAGCACGACTCTGTCAGGCGGCTAAACACCACATCAGCGAGCGCGAGGATACCTGCTGCGCACCAGTGCAGTGAGAGGACGGGGCATGTCTCGCCCGTTCTCGTAACGCGACCCTGCGCTCTGCGTTACCCCGAATTGTTTCCAAAAGTCTGACTGATTCATGTTGCCTCCACTGGAACTTAAGCGGCAGTATCTCGGCTTCTTCTGGGAACGTTTCGAAGCGAAAGATGGCGTTATATTAAAATCCGTTCCAGCCCAACTTTTCAGTGAACTTATCGCTGCTGAAAAGGCATTCTACGAAAGTCATAAAACAGAAAAAGCCACAGAATCTATGGCCTTTCCTGTTGGTATATTATCTGACGTTCGGCTCCGCGGGTAGGATTCGAACCTACGACCAACTCGTTAACAGCGAGCCGCTCTACCACTGAGCTACCGCGGAATGGTACGAACCGCACACATTATCACCGGACTCTTTCAGCGAGCCGCTCTACTGCCAGGCGAGCCGAGCGATGAGTGAATGAGGACATTCACTCATCCGAGGCAAGCGCCGGAAGGAAGCCGTTCCTACGGCTTACCACTTACCACTGAGCTACCGCAGAACATCACACCCCCGAAGGGGGATTCATGCATTCTAACCGAAAAGCAGGATGCTGCAATGGCAGCCACTAAACCGTCGGGAGACCCGCGCGCTCCCAGGCGATGAGACCGCCCGAGACGTTCTGAGCATGGGCCACGCCGAGCTCGTGGAGCATCTGCGTGGCCATTGCGCTCCGGCCGCCAGAGCGGCAGATGATGTGGACCGATTCGTACCCCTTGAGCTGCTCGGCTGCTTGCTCGAGGCGGTCGAGCGGCACATTCACCGCCCCTCGGATACCCTGGACACGCACCTCGTCTGAACTGCGAACGTCGACAAGGACATGGTCGCCGCCTTCAAGGAGACGCGCGTGCGCCTCCTTCACATCGACTCCAGTACCACCGAGAGAGAATCCAAACATATGAATGCATACTACACTACCCTCCGTTATACTGCCACTGATGCCTTTCCTTGCGCGCACGAAAATACTTCTCACACTCCTCGGCGTCGCTCTCATGAGCGGCGGCGTTTTTCTCTGGGTACGCGATTCGGACGAGGCATCCGAAGCGCAGTTCCGGAACAGCCAGGCGCTCTACGCCGAAGTGCCCGCGACGGCGAGCAGCACAGCAGACGCACTCGCCACCTCGACCGCGAACATGCCGGTACCGATCCTCGTCTACCACATCGTCCGGCCCGCCTACCCTACCGACAGCCGCGCCGTGACGGCGCTCGCGCACACGCCGCAAGTATTCGACGCTGAGATGAAGTACCTCGGGGATGCCGGCTACCGCGTCACGACATTCGTCGCGCTTGAAGCGCATCTGCGCGACGGCGCGCCCCTGCCGGCGAATCCGGTCATCATCTCTTTCGACGACGGATGGAGCGACCAGTTCACCTACGCCTTCCCTATCCTGGAGAAATACCATTACCCGGCGACGTTCTTCGTGTTCACCAACCCGATCGGCCATCACGGATTCCTCTCGTGGAACGACCTCCGCGTTATGCTTGCCGCCGGCATGACCATCGGCAGCCACACGCGCTCGCACCCTTTCCTCACGAAGATCACCGACCCGGCGCGGCTCTGGGATGAGATAGACGGCAGCAAAGTAACCCTCGAGAGGAACCTCGGCATCGCCGTGAACGAGTTCGCGTATCCGTTCGGGCAATACGATCCCGCGATCATCCGGCTCGTGGAGAAGGCCGGCTACCAGGCGGCACGCGGCGACGCTCTGAGCCGCAACGCGGCTGCACCGACACTCTCGCAGCTCTACATGCTCGGCGCCCTGAACGCCCCGACGACGACGGCCGCATTCATGCTGCGGTTCCCGCAGCGGTGAGAGAAAGAGCGGCCCGCTCCCGCGGGCCGCTCTTTTGCTTCGCTATTTCTTTTTCTCCGCGCACTTCACGCACTTGCAGCCGTACGGCTTGATGTGTTCCTTGAAATATTCATCGCCATAGTCGTAGGTGAGCTCCTCGCCCGGTTTGATGCTCTTGATCGCATCGATCCAGACGCGCCCCTTCACGATGTTCGGTTCGCAGTTCGGCTTGTGCGAATGGTTGATGTACCGCGCGAAGTTGTCGCGCTGCGTGCCGTCGATCGTCTTCCGGCTGTTCACTTCGAAGAGGTACAGGCTCTTGCTCGTGTACTCTTCCTCTTTTGAGATCTCGCGCCCGAAGTATTCGATGATGCGCTCCCCTTTCTTGTACGGGCGCGTCGCGAAGAGGCCGAGCCCGGCGCTCGACCTCTTCACTCGCAGACCCTCCGGACAGACCGGCTTTTTCTTTTTCGTAATCATGAGGCTATACTGTATCGCATGATTGGCTTTGTACCAAATGAGGGAAAGGCATTGGAGACCATGGTCGGTACCGTCCGCTACCTGCGCCTCCCGCTGAAGACGCGGCTCATCAAGCCGAATGACGACCTCATGGCCCTCCTCGAGGAATACGCGCGGCCGCACCTGCAGTCGGGCGACATCCTCTTCGTGAGCGAGAAAGTCGTCTGCGTCTGCCAAGGCCGCATCCTCCGCGCCGACCTCGTGCAGACGTCGTGGCTCGCGCGGCTCCTCGCCAAGCGCGTGCGCAATTACGCCGGCACGCCGCAGTTCCGCGGCATGGGCCACGGTACCGCCCCAGCGATGCAGCTCCTCATCGACGAGGCCGGGTACCCGAGGGTCCTCTTCGCCGCAGCGGTCTCGGCGCTCACGCGCCCCTTGGGCATCAAAGGCGCCTTCTACTACCTCGTCGGCAAGCAGGCCAAGTCGATCGACTGCCCCATGTCCTGGACGATAGAAGAGTTCAAGGACTACGCGAAGAAGGCGCCGCACGACCCGGACGGCGTCGCGCAGCAGATCAAAGAGCGCTTCGGCGTCGAAGCCGTCATCGTCGATGCCAACTACCGCGGCGCTTTCTCTCTCGGCAAATCCACCTCCGCCATTTCTGAACGATTCATCCGCGAACTCTTGCGCGACAACCCGGCCGGCCAGGACAGCGAGATGACGCCGTTCTTCATCGTGCGCAAAGCGTCTCCTGCCGCGCCCAACTAGCGAAGTCTGACTTCACCAGTTGGGCCACTCGGGGAAGAGTCCGGCCTTGCGCTCCATCGGATCGGCGGCTCGCACGTAGCGCCAGTTCCCTTTCGGGACGAGATCATAGTGCGGCAGGACACTGAGCGCATCGGCGACTTCCCACAAATCTTTTTCGGACGTGATCCAATCGGTGCCGAAGCGGCGCATGTCGAGCGGCTTGCCGTAGCACTCAAGCGTCTTCTCGCCCGTGGGCAGAAACCATTCATTGAAATACGAGAGTGCGAGCTCGCGGAGCGTGCGGTGGACCGGGTCGCGGAAACGGAGCACGGCATGATTCGTCTTACTGATAGCGCCGTAGTACCCGCCCCGCTTGTAGAGCGCGACGACGTGGTCGACATCGCCGCGTCCCATGCGCGCCGAGAGATCCATGATGAGGGGCGGCTCACCGGCTATCCAGAGCGCGGTCGCGGCGAGCATCGCGCCTTCGATGCAGTGCGACCGCTGCTCCGCGAGCACGCGGCGCGGCGAGAGATACGTATCGCCGCCTTTCTCGAAATTCATCGGGAGCGCGTCGAGAAAATCCTGTATCTTGATCGGCGACTTGAGCCCGGCGAGCATATCATAC
>JAKAGD010000057.1 GCA_021817685.1 bacterium | reverse complement strand
TCGTTGTAGGTGACGTAGCCGCGTTCCTTGCCCTTCTCGATGAGCGCCTCGGCCGATATCGCCTTCTGCGACGCGGCCTTCGCCTTGGCGCCTTTGAGCGCGGTGCGGACGACCTGCTTTTTCGTGCGCTTCGCCGCCTTGGGGCGGTGCGCCTTCTTCGCTACCTTTTTCTTTTTGGCGGGTGCGCGTTTAACGACCCGCTTTTTCGCGGGCTTCTTGGAAACTTTCTTCTTTTTTGTAATAGATTTTTTGGCCATTGTGAAAATGAGATGGGAAATGGGAACGGGTCATGCACCGAGTGCGGCGAGCCGCGCGGAAAGTTGTGCGCACTTTTTTTGCATACGAGCGACAAGCGAGGCATCTCCCGATGCTTCGGCTCTGCGCAAATCCCCTACTGCCCCCTGATACGCCTCGCGGATAACCGCTTCTTCAAAGGCGTGGAGAAGCTCGTCTCCCTTCTTCTCGTCCGGATCTTCGCCGAATGTCTGTTCCGCATAGAACAGGGCCGATTCCGGAAGCGCTGTGGAAGGAAGTTCAAGAGCTCCGGTAATTCGACAATACCCCGATTTGAGGCGCTCTGCAAGCGGGGTGTCGGGATAAGCCTGCACGACGGCGAGGACCTGCTCGGCGCGCAATTCTACCGTCGGACGCACGGGCGCCGGAGCCGCTCTCTGCACATCAGTAGTACCCCGATCGGCCAGGATATCTTTCGGCAAGCGCTTGAGCGACTCGCGTACCGCCTCGCCGGAGAGCGAGAGCGCACGGGCGGCCGATTGTACGAAATGCTCGCGCTCCATCGGGCTCGGTATCGCATTAATGAGCGGGAGCACGATTGCCTCGGCAAGGCGCAGGAGCCGGTGCGGGTCGCGCTCCCGCTCGGCAAGTTCCGCGAGGAAGAATTCCACAACAGGCTTCGCCGCGGCGATGCGCTTGGCGAACTCCTTCGGGTCTTCCCCGATGAGCTCCGCCGGGTCCTTGCCTGTGGGCAGGCGCGCGGCCTTCACCCGCAGGCCTTGCTGTAAGGCCAGCGCGGCGGAGCGCGCCGTGGCCTTGAGCCCCGCCGCGTCGGCGTCGAGGACAAGCATCAGGTTCTCGCTGAAGCGCTTCATGAGACTCACATGGCGGTCGGTGAGCGCTGTGCCGGAGAGCGCTACCGTGTTCTGGAATCCCGCCTGGTGTGCAAGGATGACGTCTATCTGCCCCTCCACAAGGCACGTAAAGCCGCGAGTGCGGATGGCGTCCTTCGCCATGTCCATGCCGAACAGCACCTCGGACTTGTGATAGAGCTCGGTCTCGGGACTATTGAGGTACTTCGCCTGCTCGTCCGCAGAGAGCGCGCGGCCGGTGAATCCCACGACGCGGCCGGCGGCATCGCGTATGGGGAACATGAGTCGATTGCGGAAGCGGTCGTAGTAGGTGCCCGGCTTCCCGTCCGCTTCTTTTATCAATCCCGCCGCAAGCAACTCTTGTGTGGAAAATCCTTCGGCGGTGAGCGCTTCAAGGAGCGCCCGCCACGCCTCCGGCGCGTAACCGATGCGCCAGGACTTCACGGTCTCTTCCGTGAGCCCGCGCTTCTTCGCATACGCCTCAGCCGGACTCCCGGCGAGCTTGCTCGCATACCACTCGCTCGCACGGTTCATCAGTTCGCGCAGGCGGTCCCGCTTCGAGGTGTCCTCACGATTTTTACTATCATATATGATAGTAACTCCGGCTTTGTCGGCGAGGATCTTCAGCGCGCCTTTGAAATCCACGCCCTCTACTTTTTCAATAAATGAAAATCCGTCCCCGCCGAGCCCACAGCCGAAGCAGTGCCAGGTCCCGCGCTCGGGGCTCACGTGGAAACTGCCAGTCTTCTCTTTGTGGAACGGGCACAGGCCGACCATACTCCGCCCAGCGCGGCGCAGCTTCACGTACGGCGCAATAATGTCCTGTATGCTCAATCGCTCCTTGATTTGCTGTACCGTATCCCCTGCCATGGTTTCCTGATTCTACCGCGTTCTTCGCGGGTTTGACAAAACAGTAAGTGGTGCTATTTTGATTCCGGATTGAGCGAATTCTCCTGTGAACCAACCGACTCGAGGAGGGTCAAGTAATGAAAGCAAAAACGTTTGCGATTGCATCTTTCTTCCTGGCCGTTGGGGCAATCGATATTGGGATATACTCCCACTCGGTCTTCCTAGCCGCTGGTGTTCTCATGGTTAGCGAGGGTCTTCTTATCGGAATGCTGATGCCATCACTGAAATAATATCTCGACAAACCAAAATAGGGCGGAAATCTTTTCAGATTTCCGCCCTATTTTATTTTTTTATATTTAGTTTAGAGACCTCAAAAAGGCTTCAGATGCGAGGCGCGGGCGAGGAGCGGAGTGAGCCCTATAAACATAGGGTGAACGAGCACCGGAGCTCGCAACAAAGCAGATGAACCTTTTGGTGGCTCTACAACGAGCGAGGGGTGCGGGGGGCAAAGCTGGTCGTCCGCGATTCGTACGACTCCGGTACCGGGCGTTCCGCCTGAAGCTTCGCAATGTGCGCAAACTTCTTGCTGCCCGCAAAGCCGGTGCCCGACGGGATGAGGCGGCCGAGGATGACGTTCTCCTTGAGGCCGCGCAGGCGATCCACCGAGCCGCGCAGCGCGGCGTTGATGAGGATCTTCGTGGTCTGCTCGAAGGAAGCGGCCGAGAGGAACGAGCGGCGCGACAACGCGCTCTCCTTGATGCCAAGCACGATCTCGTGCGCCTTCGGCGCGATCTTGCCCGCATCTTCCATTTCCTTGACCGACTTCACGAATTCCCAATCCTCCACGACATCGCCGACCGAGTAGTCGGTGTCGCCCGCGTCGCTTATCTTCACGCGCGAGAACATCTGCTTCACCACGACTTCCAAGTGCTTGCGCGACACCGGCGCGCCCTGGAGCTCGTAGATCTTCGACGCTTCCGTGATGATGTACTCCTGCACGAGCGCGCGGCCCGCGTACTCGAACAAGTCGTCCAGGTCTGCGGAACCGTCGGTGAGGATCTGACCCTTCACGACCGAATCGCCAGCTTTCACCAGCGGCACGCGCGGATACGGCGCCAGATACTCGTAGGACGAACCGTCCTTCTTGCCCTGTCCCGCCTCCGGCGCGACGACGATGACTTTCTCGCGACCCTCCTCCTTGATCTCGGTCACGATGCCGTCGGTCTTGGAGATGACGGCCGGATTCTTCGGCGAACGCTTCTCAAACACTTCCTCCACGCGCGGGAGACCGCTCGTGATGTCGCCGCCGACCGATGCCACGCCGCCGGCGTGGAAGGTACGCATGGTGAGCTGGGTGCCCGGCTCGCCGATGGCCTGTGCAGCCACGGTGCCCACCGCTTCGCCCAAGTCCACGATCTCCTGCGTCGTGAGGTCCATGCCGTAGCAGGTCTGGCACACGCCGTAGCGGGTCTCGCAGGACATCGGGGAGCGCGACACGACCGTGTTCACGGTGGAAGCGGCGAGCGCCTCCGCATCCTTGATGGTGAGGTAGTGGCCTTTCTTGAAGAGGACGGTGCCGTCCATATCCTTCGCGTCTTCCGCAAGCGTGCGGCCGCGGAGCGCTTCGGCGTAATTGATCTGGATGCCGGAAGCGGACACGCGATTGATCTTCACGCCGCGCTTGGTACCGCAATCCTTCTCGGTCACGATGGAATCCTGCGCCACGTCAAAGAGGCGGCGCGTGAGGTACCCGGCCTTTGCGGTGCCGAGCGCGGTATCGGTGAGACCCTTGCGCGCGCCGTGCGTAGACATGAAGTACTCGATGGGATTGAGGCCCTCGATCATGGATGAAATGATCGGCACTTCAATCGTCTTGCCGGAGGTGTCCTGAATGAGACCCTTCATACCGGCCATCTGGGTCAGGTTGCCCAAGGTACCGCGAGCGCCGGACTTCACCATGTCGGAGACGGAACCCATCGGATCCAGTCGTGCGGCGACCTGCTCTTCCACAGCCTGCTTCGTGCCCTGCCATATCTCAATGGCCATGCGGCGCTTCTCCTCTTCGGAAAGAAGTCCGTTCTGGTAGTCCTCTTCTATCTTGGTCACCTTGGTGACCGCCTCGGCCACGATGCCCGCCTTCTCGGGCGGCACCGACACGTCGTCGATAGCCCAGGAGATGCCGGAGCGCGTCGCGTAATCAAAACCGAAGCGCTTCACCTTGTTCACGATGTTCGGCACCGCGTCGATGCCGTAGCGGCTGATGCAGTCGGTCACGATGCGCGCGAGCACCTTCTTGGTGATGGTCTCGTTCACATACGGATAGTCCGCCGGAAGCACGGTGTTGAAGAGGAGGCGTCCCACCGTCGTCTCGAACGGATGGTTCTCGAACTGTGCGTACTTCTCCTTACCTTCTACCGGCAGGACTTTGATCTTCGCGCGGCGGTCGATGGCGTCGTATTCGGATGCGAGGATGGCCGCGTTCGGCGATGCGAAGTGCTCGCCCTCGCCCTTCGCTTTATCCACCGCCTTCGTAAGCCAGTACACGCCGAGGATGATGTCGAGCGGCTTGCCCGTGAGCACGATCATATCGCCCGAGCCCGGCTTGAGGATGTTCTTGTTGGCGCTCATGATGTTCGCCGCTTCCCACTGCGCCTCGTCGGAAAGCGGGACGTGCACGGCCATCTGGTCGCCGTCGAAGTCCGCGTTGAACGCGTTACAGACGAGCGGGTGGAGCTGGATGGCGTCGCCTTCAATGAGCCGCGGGCGGAATGCCTGGATGCCCTGGCGGTGCAGCGTCGGGGCGCGGTTGAGGAGCACGTACTTGCCCTTGATGGCTTCTTCGAGGAGTTCCCACACCTCGGCAACGCCGTCTTCAATCAAGCGCCCTGCGCCGCGGATGTTGAACGCGAGTTCGCGCTCGAGGAGTCCGGCGATGACGAACGGGCGGAAGAGCTCGAGCGCCATATGCTTCGGAAGACCGCACTCGTCGAGCTCGAGATCCGGACCGACGACGATCACGGAGCGGCCCGAGTAGTCGACGCG
>JAKAGD010000056.1 GCA_021817685.1 bacterium | reverse complement strand
TCCATAGCGACGGCGGAGTTCGGCACCTCGATGTCGGCTCACCTTAGCGCGGGGCTGGAGAAGGTCCCAAGCGTATGGCTGTTCGCCATTTAAAAAGGTACGCGAGCTGGGTTCAAACCGTTCAGCAACTGATTATAGAATCGGTGATTGAACGGTTTGAACCCACGAGGAATTGTTAGGTGCGTGGAGACGCACTGTGCGAAGACATACTTACGGCGGTCGCATATGGGAACATATGCGAAGAAATCAACTGATATCGGTGAAATCCAATCGCGTTGTGTACGCGAGGACAATACCGACGAAAAGATTCAATGTGAATCTGTCGCTAGAGACTGAATGTTGATTATCCCAACCTCGAAAGAGAGTGGATAAAGTTACAGTCCGATCCCCGCAGTAATGCGGGAAAACTAGATGCGTGAGACAGGTTGGTCTCCTATCTACTACAGGCGTTGATTCTTGAGGAGGCTTGTCCCTAGTACGAGAGGACCGGGATGAACTGACCTCTGGTCTACCAGCTGTCGTGCCAACGGCACCGCTGGGTAGCTATGTCGGGTCGTGATAACCGCTGAAAGCATATAAGCGGGAAACATGCTCCAAGATTAGGAATCGTTATGAGACTCGTAGGAGATGACTACGTTGATAGGCTCTAGGTGGAAGTGCCGCAAGGCATGGAGCCGAGGAGTACTAATATGTCCAGTCTCTCGTGCGGAACTCTGTGCGCCACAGTCGTTTCTGTTTGCACTTTGTTTTTCAATAACCTATGCGCGACCAATTTTACTTGCCCGTACTCGGGCAAAGTCAAAATGGAAGTGCCCTTGTGGCATATTCGTATACAAAGTACCGAAATACTTTCGAGTATTCGGTTCTGGTGGTTCGGCGGGAGGGTCATACCCGTTCTCATTCCGAACACGGCAGTCAAGCCTCCTAGCGGCGATGGTACTCAACGTATCAGTTGGGGAGAGTAGCTAACCGCCAGAACCGAGTACTCGAATCAATACCGAATCAAAACGCCGCCCTCCCGGGCGGCGTTTTGCTATACTGCCTGCATATGCCTTGGGCAACACGGAGGAGGTTCATCATCTCGCTCATCGTCGGTGCGGTGGTCGTCGCGTTCCTCGCCACCGTGCTCATCGCTACTTTCAAGCAGGTGCCGTCGTGCGCTGACAATATCCAGAATCAGGGGGAGACGGGCGTCGACTGCGGCGGCCCGTGCCCGTATCTCTGCGTCGAGCAAGAACAGCCCCCGACGGTTCTCTTCACGAAGCCGCTTAATTCGGGCGTAGGGCGCACCGACATCGTCGCATCGGTTGAGAACAAGAACGCGACCGCCGCGGCAAAGAACGTCCCGTACAGCGTCCAGCTTTACGGCCGCGACCGCGCGCTCATACAGACGGTTTCCGGTACGCTTGATTTGCCTCCGGGCGCAACGGTGCCGGTATTCATCCCCGGCGTTTCTTCCGGCAAACAGGTCGTTGCGGACGCGTTCCTTGAGATAGCCCCGTCTTCGCCGCGGTGGTTCCAACTGACGGCCGATCCTCGCGTCATACCGCTCGTGTCGAGTGCGGCGCAGGGCGGGACCGCGAACGCGCCGCGCATTGAAGCGGTCCTTTCAAATGCGAGCGCCGCGCAACTTTCCAATGTGCGGGTGATCGTT
The DNA here is from genome assembly GCA_021817685.1 of bacterium. Classification (GTDB taxonomy): domain Bacteria; phylum Patescibacteriota; class Minisyncoccia; order Phycocordibacterales; family Phycocordibacteraceae; genus C7867-001. Next base: position 3,425 of record JAKAGD010000056.1, on the reverse strand, counting down.
TTCGTGCGGAACGAGCAGGGAAGCATCATTGCCGCCTCGTCGACCATCGTACCGGCCATTCCCGCTCAGGGCTCCGCAAGAGCGACCTTTACGTGGAACAGCGCATTCGGAGGCACGCCCGCGTCCATAGAGGTTATGCCGGTCATCCCGCTCCCCTAGGCGCTATGGCTCCCGCGCCGTTCGTCCGCAGCCGTTTCTTTTTCGACTGGACGCTTCTCGTCCCGGCGCTCACGCTGTCCCTGCTCGGCATCCTCACCATGAGCACGTTCGGGCAGGGCGCGTCGCTCGCGCCGCGACAGCTCCTCTGGCTTCTCATTTCTCTCGGCGTCTATCTCGGTCTTTCGACCGTCGATATGAGCTTCATGCGCCGCACCTCGGTCGTAATGGCGCTCTATCTCGCTTCGTTCGCGTTGCTCGGACTCCTCCTCCTTCTTGCTCATCCGGTGATGGGCGCGCGCGCGTGGTTCTCGCTCGGTCCCATTTCGTTCCAGCCGGCCGACCTCGCGAAGCTCGCTCTCATCGCGCTCCTCGCCAAGTATCTTTCGCGGCGGCACGTGGAGATCGGCGACTACCGCCACATCATCGTTTCCGGCGCGTACGCGCTCACGCTCACGCTCCTTATTCTGGTGGAGCCGGACATGGGGAACGCCATCATCTTCGGCACGCTCTGGCTCGGCATGATGCTTGTTTCCGGCATTTCCAAGAAGCATCTTGCCGTACTCGGTCTCCTTGGCCTCGTCGTCGCCTCGGCGTTGTGGTTCGGCGGACTGAAGCCCTACCAGCGCGCGCGAATCGTCTCGTTCGTGAATCCGGCGAGCGATATTCACGGCTCCGGCTATAACGCGTACCAAGCGAAGATAGCTGTCGGAAGCGGTGAACTCCTCGGCAAGGGCATCGGGTACGGCACGCAATCAAAGCTCCGCTTTCTCCCCGAGTATCAGACCGACTTCATCTTTGCCGCTTTTGCGGAAGAATGGGGCTTCATCGGCATCCTGCTCCTATTGCTCGTCTATGCGCTCTTGTTCGCCCGGCTCGCGCAGATCGCGCAGGAGGCGGCGACCAACTTTGACGCGTTCTTCACGCTCGGGGTGCTCATTCTCTTCGCCGCGCACGTTGCCATACATGCGAGCATCAGCCTCGGGCTCCTGCCCGTGACCGGTACGACGATACCGTTCATGAGCTCGGGCGGTTCGCATCTGGTGCTCGAATTTGCGGCGCTCGGCATCGTCACTTCGCTTGCGCGCCATGGACGCGGCGCGGTCCGCGACATTTCCGCAAACGAGTATCTAGGGGGCTCGTGAGTGCACGACTCCACTTGGATTTTCTAAAGTGGGGCACCACTAAGAAAATTTCGGCGCTAGCGGTAGAGCGCGCTTGTTTTTTCCACCATCCGTTCAAGCGAGAAGTCGCGCATGTCTTTTGCGTCCAGTATTTCGCCTACTCCGCCGACGCGGTTCGCAACAATCGGGAGGCCGGCGGCCCTTGCTTCAAGCAGAACGTAGGGCAGGCCTTCTTTGAGCGACGGGAGTGCAAATTCATCAAAGCCACGCAAAACCTCGTTTGCAGGCATAAATCCGAAGAGCTTCACTCGGCCCCCAAGGCCGTACTCTTTTATTTTTGCTTCAAGACGCGCTCGTTCCTCTCCTTCGCCGACTATGGCGACGCAAAGGTTCGGATTGTCTTTTGCTTGTTCAATAAGTGAGATCTGATTCTTATTCCCTGTGAGTTCGCCGACCGTGCCGGTGATGCGCACTCCGGGCGGGAAAGCCCCGCGGATCCTCTCTCCGGGGCCGAGTTGCAGTGGCAGGTCGACACCGTTGTGTATGACGGTCATTTTCCGGCGCGAGAAAATGACGGGGGCTCGCCTGAGTTCGTAATTTGAAAGCACGATGACGTGATGCGAGCATAGGATAGTAAGCCACGACGCAATCCAAATAAGCACTCGCTCGAAAAGCGGCCGCATTTCCTGATGCGCAAATCCGTGCGCGGTAAAGAGGATGTTCCGTACTCCGGCGATTCGTCCCGCGAGCGCCCCAAGTCCGCCGGCCTTTGAGCTGTTGAGATGCAGGACATCCGGGCGCTCTTGTTTGATAACGTGCAGTAATTCAAAAAAAGCCTTGAACTCCCGGGAGAGATAAACATTTCGGGTAAATGATGACAGGAAAACGGTCCGTATCCCGGCCTCTTTGAGCCGCTCGGCGAGAAGTCCGGCAGGAGCGTTTGCTTCGCCAGTGCCGCCGAGCGCTACGATGACTTCGAACTGTTCTTTGGGCAGGCTTCGCGCAAGGTCATAGACATACTTCTGGGCGCCGCCCCAGTTCGATTTCGTGATAACAAATAATATTTTCTTCTTGTCTGTTTGTCTCATATCGTTCAAATAAGCACAGGGCGGCGCGGGGAGGGGGTCGGGGAACGGGAGTTCCCCGCGGAGGAAGGCAGTGAGCGAAGCGAGCGCTGGAAAACCGTGGGTTTCCAGAGAGCGTTGCCCCAGTTGGATTTGGTGATGACAAATAGGATTTTCTTTTTGGCCAGGGTCTCCATGAGTGCAACTGTACAATACATTTTCACGTTATAGTATCTACATCTATGGCATTTGACCGCCGCGAAACGGCCATTCTCCTCCTGGGGGATTTCTTCATATTGGTCGCTTCCCTCTGGGCGGCGCTTCTTCTACGGAACCTCGCAATGCCCTCGTTTGGTTACTTCTATGGGAACTTCGTCCCGTTCCTGCCGGTTTTCCTCTTATCGCTTTTTGTGTTCTACATAGCCGGTCTCTACGAGAAGCAGACGCGTCCCATCCGCCGCGTTATGGGCGTGCGTATTCTCGGAGCGCAGGCGGCGACGACGGCGATTGCGGCCATTCTCTTTTTCGTCTTGCCGCTCTCTATCGCTCCGAAGACTATTCTAGTGCTCTACCTCGCGGTATCGGTCGCCGCCGAGAGCACATGGCGTTTTTACCGGATGGGGCGCGAGACGAAGCAAGAGAATAGGACTCCTGCGTTCCTCGTCGGCTCCGGGCCGGCCGTGGCTGAGCTGTATGACGAGGTGCGCGGGAATTCCCAGTACCTTGTTCGTTTCACCGAGCGCGTGGAGACAGCCGGTCTGCCGAAAGGGGGAGTGGCAGACGCGGTTTCTCGCGCCATCGAACGCGGCGTCCGCGTCATTGTCCTCGATACCGCGGATGCTTCGGTGGTGCGCGATCTCTCGGCGCTCTACGACCTCATGGCCGATGATGTCGTATTTTTGGAATTCGCCCCACTATATGAGGAGATATTTGATCGCGTTCCTCTCGAGCATCTCGACGCGATGCAGCTCCTGGAATCTCTTCCGAAACATCGCGCGCTTTACAACGTCAGCAAGCGCCTCTTCGACCTCGCATTAGCGCTCGTTGTTTCCATTATTGCCGTCCCGTTCATTGCCGTTGC
>JAKAGD010000004.1 GCA_021817685.1 bacterium | reverse complement strand
GATCTAGACCGATTGCCAGAACGCCGGGGGTACATTGACCACTTCAGGGAACCCCGATAATACCGTGACGCTCAAGTGCTCCATCCCCGTCAAATAAATACCCTATGCGCCGCTACCTCATCATCGCTTCGGTCATCATCGTCCTCCTCATCGGCACGGCGGTGTATTTCCTGTTCTTCACCGGCGGCTCTGCCGGCGTCACGGTCGCGACGCCGAGCCCCGGCACGACTCTCCCGGCGGCGGGGCAGACCGGGGCGCCGAGTACGGGCGGAACCGGAACCACGACGGGCGCGCCAAGCGCGCCCGTGGCGGTGTCCGCTCGACTCGTGAAGATAAGCGGCGGACCGGTCGTTCCGGGAGAAGCGGTCACCGACAAAAAGAATTCTTCGTCGACATCAACGCCGGAAACACTCGTCAGTTTCATAGAGCGCGAAAGCGGCAACGTATTTTCATACAGCACTCTTTCCAGAACGCTCACGCGGACGAGCAACAAAACCATTCCGGGTGTCCAGTCCGCTCTCTGGCTCCCGGACGCCTCGGTAGCGTTCGTGCGCTACCTCTCCGGCGCGAATTTCTCGACCGTAAACACATACGCTCTTCCCTCCGGAGGGACCGGCGGATTTTTCCTATCGCAAGACCTGTCCGATACGGCAGTGTCTTCTACCGGAGTGCTCACCCTTGCATCGGGAGTGAACGGTTCTACCGCCTCGCTCGTGCGCACCGACGGGACGCACTCGTCAACCGTGTTCTCATCGCCGCTTTCTTCTCTCCGCGTCTCCTTTGCGGGAAAATCCCAATACCTTGCGTTCACAAAGCCGTCCGCCACGCTTGCCGGTGATGCTTTTCTCGTCGATGCTTCCGGGCATTTTTCGAGGATAGCGGGCCCGCTCTTCGGTCTGATCGCTCTCGCGAGCCCTTCGGGGAAGTGGGTGCTCGTAAGCTATTCTGCCGGCGGCGCTCTCCTCACGGAACTGGCGAACACGGCAACCGGCGAAATAGTTCCGCTCCCCGTCGCGACCATTGCAGACAAATGCGTATGGACGGCGGATGATTCCGCCCTCTACTGCGGCATTCCGGTAAGCCCGCCGACGGGCTTCTCGTATCCCGACGATTGGTATCAGGGCGCCGTTTCTTTCAACGACCGCGTCTGGCGGATACAGGTTTCCGGACGCTACGCACAGCTCGTATTGGATTTCTCTAAAGAGACGGGGGGATCGCTCGACCTCATCGCACCGGCGGTCGACCCCGCAAACACGCTCCTCACTTTCGTGAATAAGAACGACGGAGCGCTCTGGAGCTACTCGCTCTAACGGGCCCCTTTATTACTGGGCAAGAGCTTCCGCGGCAAGGGTGCGGCGCACGTGCCATTCCTGGAGCGCTCCCGCGAGATTCGTTGCGATGAAGTAGAGCGCGATGGCGCCGGAAGTCGTATAAGAAATCGCCCCGATAAGGAACGGGAAAACGTATTTCAGCTGCATGCCGATGACCCGCTGGAAGTCTCCCTGCATCCCCCCTCCTTCCGACGGCTTCATCGTCCCGGAGAGCGCCATGTGCGCCTGGAGGAACTGCGTGAGCCCGGCGAGTATGGCGAGCGTGAGGCTTTTCCCCGCAACGGAAACGAGCCCGAGGAACTGCAGGGACACCGCGTGGGGGATAGGGGTGAGCGCATAGAGCCGTGCAGCGTCGACGGTCGCGAACGGCTCATAACGAAAGACCCAGAAGAGGGCGAGGAGGACGGGTATCTGGATAAAGACCGTGAGGATGCTCGCGAACGGATTCACCTCGGCCTCGCGATAGAGTGCGAGCGTTTCGAGCGCTTCCTTTTCCTTGTCGCCCTTATGTTTCTCCTTCAGTTCCTTTATTTTCGGTTCGAGTATCTTCATCGCGCGCTGGGTGCGGGCCGCCGAAAGCGAGAAGGGCAGGAGGATGAGCCGGATGACGATCGTGAGTAGAATGACGGCGATGCCTACGTCCCCGCCCGGAATAAGCGCCACGAGCGCCACGAGCGCGTTATAGATCGGGTTATAGAAAACGACGTGAAAGAAAGTCGATATCACAAGTAAGGTCGGGTAGGGCTAATGTATTTTTGATAGGATACCGGCGATCTCTGTCCTGGCGTCTTGATAGCTTACACTACCCGCGGACGCCTTGGGAAAGACAATGAGGGCCGGGGGGAGGGGGAGCGTCCGGAGGGCCGCGAATACCCTGCGTTTGATGCGGTGCCGGGTAGCCGAGAGCCGGGCGACCTTCTTCGGTACGACGACCGCATAGCCCCTTCCTTCCTTCGAAGCGACGGCGGAGAAGTTCGGCGACGAGAAACGCCTGCCGGCCCTGATCACGGCCGGGAACAGCGCTCGAGGAAGTCGCTCGCGGCGGGGAAACACGGGCTTATGCCGTGAGGCTCTTGCGGCCTGCGCGGCGGCGGCTCTGGACGATTTTGCGACCGGAGGCCGTTTTTGAACGTGAGAGGAATCCGTGCGTCTTTGCGCGCTTCCGTTTCTTCGGCTGATAGGTCATTTTTCCCATACGTGTAGCAAATTAGCTTATGCACATGATACTAACAGGTTCTCCCCGAAAAACCAGAGTGTCTTCTTTTTCGCGGGGCGGTATACTCCGGACACTATGGACAAAGGGAATCCGAAAGAGCTGTGGGAGTACATACTGACGCAAGTCGAGCTCTCCATTTCCCCGGCGAATTTCAACACATGGTTCCGCAACAGTTTCATCGTAAAGATCGGGGAGGACGGGGTGCTCTACGTCGGCGTCCCGAGCCAATTCTTTAAAGATTGGTATCTCAAGAAGTTCCACACCCTCCTCTTGAAGATAGTGCGCGAAATATCATATGAATTCCGCAATATCGAGTATCTCATCGTAAAAGACGAGCACCGTAAAGCGCCGAAAGAGAATAAGAACACTCGCGGGGCGCTGGAACTCCCTCTCGATGAGTTTTACATAAACAAGAGCGATAATCTGAATCCGCGCTACACCTTCGATACGTTCGTCATCGGCTCATTCAACAATCTTGCCTACTCAGCAGCACAGGCCGTGCTCGCGCGCCCGGGCATCACCTACAATCCTCTTTTCATTTACGGCGACACCGGGAGAGGGAAGACCCATCTTATCCAAGCCATCGGAAATCATTTCAAGAAACAATACCCCGGAAGAAAGGTGTTCTACCTCACATCGGAGAAGTTCGTCGTCGATTACACCGATTCAGTGCAGGCGGGTACGGCGAACCGGTTCAAAGATAAGTACCGCCACTACGACCTCCTCATTATGGATGACGTGCAATTCCTCTCAAAAAAGGAGCGGAGTGAGGAGGAGCTCTTTCATCTCTTCAACGCACTCCACGATACGAACAAGCAGATCATTTTTTCTTCCGACCGCTCTCCGGTCGCTATCCCCGATATCGCCGAACGCCTCAAAGGCCGCCTCGCGAGCGGCATGACGGTCGACATCAGCGAACCGGACTCGGAATCGCGCATGGCCATTGTGCAGAAAAAGGCGGCCTCGCACGGGGTCATGCTTTCGGATGAGGTTATTGAGTACATTGCAACATCTATGAGCGGTTCTATCCGCGAATTGGAGGGTATGGTGAACAACATCATCTGCCACACCCAGGTAAAAGGGTCCGCTCCCGATATTGCGGAGGTCCGCCAATCGCTGCGTTCGTTCACTCGCCCCCAGAAGAACATATCCGTTAAGAACGTGGTCGATAAAGTCGCGGATTTCTATGGTATTGATGAGGAAAGTATTTATGAAAAGACCCGGAGGAGGGAGGTTGTGCGTCCGCGGCAGGTGATCATGTACATCCTCCGCGAAGATTTCAGTATCTCGTACCCGACGATCGGTTCAAAACTCGGCGGACGCGATCACACGACGGTTATCCACTCCTGTGAGAAGATAAAGCGAGAAATCGCTGTGGATAACGACCTCGCAAAAGAAATACAAAATATCCGCACCCTTCTTGTATGAACTATTCATCCATCATATCAACAAGATACGTCCGCTCTCTTATGGGAATAACCCAGCGTTTCTCCGCTCTTTTTAGGTTGTCCACTTATCAACAGCATTAATAGTGATGGTATGCATATTTCTGTAAACAAAAAAACATTCTCGGAGGCGGTGCATATCGTTTCCCGTTTTGCCGAAAGAAGGACGACAACACTCCCCGCGCTCTCATCCGTTCTTATTATTGCCGGAGACGACGGCATAAAGATGCGCGCAACGAACCTCGAAACCGGTATTGATCTTAAACTGGAAGGAAAACATTCCAGCGACGGAGTTGTGGCTATTCCCGCAACCCTTCTACAACAAATAGCCAGCTCGCTGAATCAAGAAGGGGAGATAACGCTCGAACACTCCGGAGATATCGTTTCGCTCAATAGCGGCACGGGGAAAAGTTCCATAAAAACGGTATCCTATGACGATTTTCCCTCAATTCCTTTCCCAGAAAACCCAAAGAACAGAATAGTGCTTCCCGGCGTTCTTCTTAAGAATCTTTTTACCTCGATCGCTTCCTGCGCGTCGGTATCCACCGTTCGCCCGGAACTTTCGAGTATCTATCTCTCCATAGAAGGAGGTGTTTTGACCGCTGTCGCCACCGATTCATTCCGCCTTGCCGAGAAAAAAGTTCCTCTCTCGAACAAGGGAACCCAAGGGAAATTCCTCATTCCCGCAAAGAACGCCCTCGATATCGCCCAGGCGCTCCCTGATGACGACATCATCATGTCATTCGACGAACACCAGTGCGCGTTCGTAAGTACGAACGGCATGTTGGTTTCGCGTCTCACGAACGCGGTGTATCCCGATTATCGGCAGATCATACCGAAAGAATCGATAGTCGAGGCAGTCGTGTTGCGCAAGGATCTTGAGAATGCGCTCAAACGAACGACCATCTTTTCGGATACATTCCAAAAAATACGGGTCAGTTTCGACGTAAAGAAAAACACCCTCTCCTTCTTTGCGCGGAATGCGGATATAGGAGAATCAACCGAGACGCTCCCGGCGCGCATCACCGGAAGCTCTCTCGAACTCTCTTTTAATCACCGTTATCTTTCCGCAGTACTCGCGCTTACGAATGCGGAGAGCCTCTCTCTCACCGCCGCCGGAATAGGGCGGCCGCTCATCATAAGAGGCGTCGGCGACACTTCGCTCCTCTACCTCGTTTCTCCAATGAACCAGTGATCACTGGGTTTGAATAACCGGTTCATCCGCTGAAAGGGGGACCGGCAACATCGGGCCGCCCATAAAGAGTTCGGGGTGTGCGACATACCACGCGGAGATCCCGTACTCCCAATACGCGAACTGGGGATCTGCGGAAGAATTGGCCGGAGAGGGGCCTCGGGGGTTGTTCTTGTCGGTCCAATACAAAAGGCTGTGCGGAATTATATTTCCCTGCGCGTCCGGGATGCGCCAATTCCCCTGGAGCATCGGGGGAACGGAGGCGGAAATGGGGTTCGGTTCGCCGAAATACGCTTTCGGGTATTTTGAAAGGGCATAGGCCATCGCCTCGTGCCACATCGGCGCTGCGATGAATCCAGCGATGGATTTCACCATCGGCGAATTGTCGTTGTTCCCGGCCCAAACGCCGAGCGCAACGGAAGGGGTGTAGCCGATGACCCATGCATCGCGCGTGTCGTCGGTCGTACCGGTTTTTACCGCGACGTCGTAGCCGGCAAAGGAAAGGGGAGAGTTAAGCGGGTACTCCGGCAGGCGCGCCGGAGCGTCGGAGAGCATAGCCGACATGTCGCGGGCGATGTTCGCCGGCAGAACGACCGAAGACTGCGGAGAAAATTTCTGGAGCACGCTCCCGTTCGCGTCGTCCACCTCAAGGATGCCGGTCGGCGTATTCAGGACGCCGTCGTTGCCGAATGCCGCGTAGGCGCCGGTAAGGTCGAGCAGGCGCACTTCGCCGCCGCCGAGCACGAGCGTGAGCCCGTATTGGCTCGGATCGCCGAGCGTCGTGAGTCCGAACGACTTTGCGAGATCAATGGCATTTTGTATGCCGACCAGGTAGAGCGTCTTGATGGCCGGGATGTTGATGGATTGTGCGAGTGCGGTTTCAAACGTCATCGGCCCGCGGAACTTTCCGTCGTAATCGGACGGCGCGTAACAGGGAGATTTATTATTCATCGTGTCGGACGGCCGGCAACTTGTGGAGAATTGCGTTGGTACGTCAAAGACGACGGTATTGCGCGTGTACCCGCGCATGAGCGCGAGCGAATAGATGAAGGGTTTCATTGTAGAGCCCGGCTGACGGTCTGCGAGCGCGGCATTATACTGGCCGTCGATAGCGGTATCAAAGAAGTTGCGCGAACCGACCATGGCGAGAATTTGCCCCGTCGCGGGATCAACTGCGACAAGCGAAGCGTTGGATGCCCTGAAATCCTTCTCGTTCTGGAGCGCGTATTTATTCACAATAGACTCCGCTTTTACTTCAAGGTCCGCATCAAGCGTCGTCGTGACCTTCAGCCCCGACATCAGCGCTTGCGAACCGTAAGCCTGCTCGAGCTGGTTGAGGATATAGAAGACGAAGTGAGGAGCGATGATGGCATTTTGTCCCGCCGGGGCGAATGAAACCTGTTCGGCTTTTGCGGAAGTGTAAGCGGCGTCATTGATAAAGCCGAGTTCATGCATGCGGTCGAGCACCAGATCCTTGCGGGCGGCGAGTTCGGCCTTATGCGTCCCATAAGGCGAGTAGTACGAAGGAGCTTGGATCATCGCCGCAAGGTAGGCGGCCTGCGCGAGCGAGAGGTCTTTCGCCGGTTTGCCGAAATAAGCTTCGGACGCGGCTTCGATGCCGTAGAGCGTGCCTCCGTAGGGGATGTTGTTCAGATAGGTTTCCAGTATCTGGTCCTTCGAGTAGACCTGCTCCAGTTTTATGGCGAGCACCCACTCGTTTATTTTCCGGACGATGCTTTTCTTGCTCGTGAGGAGTTCGTTCTTGACCACCTGTTGCGTGATGGTGGAACCGCCTTGAGAAAGCGCTCCGCCGAGCGCGTCGACCACGATGGCGCGGAGGATGGAAGTGAAGCGGATGCCGCCGTGTTCATAGAAGCTCGAGTCCTCGATCGCGATGGTTGCATTGACGGTATTCGGGGATATCGCGGAGAGCGGAACGATATTGCGTTTCGCATCGCGGTTGTAGTCGTACAAGAGCACCTGCCCGGTACGGTCGTAGATCTTCGTCGACTGATCGACTTGCCGCGCGGCGAACGAGCCGATGTCCGGGACGGGGGTGAACGCAACAGCGACGAGGATGCCGCCCAGCACAAAAAACCCGAGACCGAACAGGGCGAGGACGGCCGCAAGGAGCGTGTGCCGCCAGGGAGCATGCCGACGCGAAGTCATTCCGCGTATGGTATCACGGTCTTGCCGGAGGCACGGATCAGTAGCTCTCCTCCTCTATGTCTTCTTCGGTTTCTTCCTCGCCCAAAATCCCGTCGTCGATTATGTTTCCATCGTACAGGTCGTCGTCGCCATCCATACTAGATAAAGTGATGCAGGTAAAAGTTGATCCCGCGGGGGACGGGTATATTTGAGCAAAAATATTTTTGCATGCAAGCCCGGGGTGATTCCGGGTGGGGATTAGCGCCGAGCGAGCCCGGATGCAAGCGCGGTGATGCCGATAGCGATGGCGTCCAGCTCGTCGTCGAGGCGTTTTTTCTTCGGAAGGTTGAGAAGCCGGGGAACCATAGCGGCAACGGCTTTCTTGTCCGCGCCGCCGTGGCCGGTAACCGCCAGCTTTACCTGCTGGGGGGAGCATTCTATGACCGGCAAGGAGGCGACGCCGGAGGCGGCGAGCACCGTGCCGCGCGCCTCGGCGACGCCGAGCGCCGTTTTTTTGTTGACGCTGAAGAAGAGAGTTTCGATGGCGAGCGCATCCGGAGCGTATTTTTGTATGGCATCGGTGACGGCGTTCGACACTTCTGCGAGGCGGTCCTCGCGCGCCCCGGTGGCGGGTTCTACGCACGCGCTCATAAGGAGTGTCGGACGCGACGGGTCTCCCTCAACGACGGCGATGCCGAGGCGGTCGTACCCCGGGTCAATCGCCAGTATCCTCATAGCCGCGCGCGTTCGTGAATACCTGCTGGACGTCCTCATGCTCGTCGAGCGCCTCTAGGATGGAACGGAGCTTCTCTTCGTCGTCGCCGGCGATGTCTACGAGCGGTTCGTTCGGTGCGTAGTCCGCGCCCTTTTTTGTGAATGCCCAGCTCGCCGCGCCCGGATTCGCGAGCTCGACGCCCTGGACGACGAGCAGGTGCTTTATCTCCTGCGTCGTGCGGTTCTTGTTGTCGGTGAGCGCGTCAACGACTATCGCGACACCGCCCGGACCATAGGCCTCATAGACGACCTGCTCCAGATTGCCGGAATCTTTCGAGGTGCCCTTATTGATCGCGCGTTCGATGTTGTCTTTCGGCATGTTCGCCGCTTTTGCGCGAGCGATAGCGACCGAGAGCCCGGGTGCGGAGAGAACGCCGTTCGCTTTTTTCGCTTCAAGCGCGATGAGGCGCGCATAACGGGAGAAAATGCGGCTCCGCGCCGAATCGGTCACGGCTTTTTGCCGTTTGATCTGCGACCATTTGCTATGCCCCGACATGGTTAGAACATAGCATCGGACTTTTCTCCGTTCAAATAGCTCCGGCCTCTCTGGGTGAGAATGCGGCCGCGCGGGGAGCGCTCGATGAATCCGAGGCGCAGGAGGTATGGCTCGTAGACGTGCTCCATGGTGTCGACGTCCTCATGGAGCGCGGCCGCGAGTGCCTGCACGCCCGCGGGACCGCCGCGGAAACTCTTGAGGAGAGTCTCTAGGTAACGGCGATCGTCCTTGGTGAGGCCGTAGGCGTCGATGCCGAAAAGTTCACACGCCTCGTCGCACAGTTCGGCGGAGAGCGGGCGCTCGTGCACTTGCGAGAAGTCGCGCACGCGCTTCAGAAGAGCATTCGCAACGCGCGGCGTCGCTCGGCTCCGGGAGGCGATGCGCTCGATGACGTCGTCCGGCGCATCGAGCTCGAGCAGTTTCGCCGAACGGCGGATGATATCGCGCAAGTCGTCGTCGCCGTAGAAATCAAGCTGGTAGGTGCCGCCGCCGAACCGTGAACGCAAAGGGCCGGAGAGTTCCGCGACGCGCGTCGTCGCGCCCACGAGCGTAAACGGCGGGAGCGCGAGCTCGACGGTGCGCGCCGACGGGCCCTTCCCGAGAATGATGTCCAGATGCCCCGACTCAAGCGCGGGGTAGAGAAGTTCCTCAATCTTGCGCGAGAGGCGATGAATTTCGTCTATGAAAAGGACCGTGTTCGGCTCCAGGTTCGTGAGGATGGCGGCGAGGTCGCCCGCGCGCTCGATGGCGACGCCGGACGTGGTTTTGAGCGGAACTTCAAGAGTCGCGGCGACGAGATGGGCGAGCGTGGTCTTGCCGACGCCCGGCGGACCGTAGAACAGAATGTGTTCCGGCATACTTCCGCGTTTCTTTGCCGCGTCAATGGAGATGCGCACGTTCGCTTTGACCTGCTTTTGGCCCACGTATTCGTCCCAGCGAGAGGGGCGGAGCGCCGCATCGAGCGAGTTGGAAAGGGGGAGGAGGATTTCCAAGGGGGTTGACATAAAAATCGTATGATGCTAGCATTCTATCACAGATTTTTGCTCCTGTTCATACTCCTCTAGGCAAGGCTTGACGGCTTCGGGCGTTTTCCCAAGGACTTTCTGGTCCGCAACTTCGGTTGTGGCGCTGGGAACATCCTCAGGTATCTCGTCCACCCCGCGATTTATTGCGGGTTTTGCCTTGAGGACTATGGACGGGAAGAGAGGACGGAAGGATGTGAGTACTCTCATATCCTTCTGCGCCGAACGACCGTTCATATGCCTACATATGGACGGGAGTTTTCTTTTTAAATACTCGGGAGATCCACGGTGTCGGCGACCTCGGAAAGGGAGGTGATGCCGGCAAGCGCTTTCAAGACGCCGTCTTGCGCCATCGTGAGATAGCCCTGCTTCGTCACCAGTTTTGCGATCTCATTCTCCGGCGGATTGTCGCGCAGGAAGTGCGCGAGTTCGTCATCCATAAATATCGCTTCATAGAGGCCGATGCGGCCTTTGTAACCCGTCGCGTCGCCGTCGGGCACCGGTTCCCATACCGTGTCCATCTTTTCAGGGAGAAGCGACTTGTCGGTGATCGTTTCAAATACCTTCTCCACCATTTTCTTCTCTTCGTCCGTAAGCGGACGCTCTTTCCGTTTGTCCGGGTCAAGTTTGCGCAAGAGACGCTGGGCCATAGAGACCGTGACGGCCGAGCCGAATGACTTGGGGTCTGCGCCGAGGTCGGCGAGACGCGGGAAGGTGCCGGCGGCGTTGTTGGTGTGGAGCGTGGAGAAGACGAAGTGGCCCGTGAGCGCCGCTTGGATAGCGATGTCGGCGGTTTCGCCGTCGCGGATTTCGCCGACCATGATGATGTCCGGGTCCTGGCGCACGATGGAACGGAGCCCTTCGGCAAACGTGTATTTATCGCCCTCGACTTGCGTCTGTACGATGCCCTCGAGGTGGTATTCGATCGGGTCTTCTATCGTGATGATCTTAATTTCCGGCCTGTGTATCTCGGTGAGAAATGAGTAAAGGGTCGTCGTCTTACCGCTTCCCGTCGGACCGGTGGTGAGCAACATGCCGTTCGGGCGCCGTATCTCTTTCTCCAGTCGCGCGAGCAGTTTGGGGTGGATGCCGAGCTCTCGGTACGAGACCTTGGTCGTTTCAGGATCGAGAATGCGCATCACGATAGACTCGCCGTAATTGCCGGGAATGAACGAGGCGCGCATTTCTATCTGATTTGCGCCCTTCGTGATGCTGAAGCGTCCGTCCTGGGCCCGGTTGGTGATATTGAGCTTCACGCCCGAGAGCAGTTTGATGCGCGAATTGAGCTGATGGTATGTAGCCGGGTCAAACGCATACGCATCGGCGAGGAGCCCGTCGATGCGGAGCCGCAGGAGCGTGGAATCCTTTTCCGGTTCGAAGTGGATGTCGGAGGCGCGGAGCGCAAAGGCCCCCGCAAGGACCGTCTCAAAGATGTGCGATACGCGCTCGAGCGACTTCAGCTCCACCGCGGCGTCGAGCGCATCTCTGAGCGCCTTTTTCGTCGCGCCTTTTTCGGAGAATCCGGCGAGCGCTTCGGGAGAAACGGAGAGGATGCCTGTTTTCGCTTTGACGGCGAACGAAAGATCGCTATAGCGTTCGAGTATTTTATCGAGGCTTTTTTTCGAGACGAGGAATTTTTGGAGCGTGAAGCCGCGTTCGGCGAGGTCGGCCTCAAGCTTTGCAAGGGCGGGATTGTTCGGGTTGTGGACGGCGAGCGAGAGCGTTTTTGCCGTTTTCACGAATGCCGCCGCCTCGGCGAGGCGCGCCTGTTCCTCCGGTATGACGCGGAGCGCTTCATTGTCGACCTCCTTCAGGGACAGATCGACATAGCCCATGCCGTATTTTTCAGAGAGGATGCGGGCGACATCCTCCTCTTCGCTTTCGCGGGTCTCGGCGAGTTTCCGGTCGCTCCCCCGGGTATCAAAAGGCAGATCCATACGCCGCATCATACCATTGGCTCCGGCGCCTCGGGGGAGCTACTTGACAGATTGGCTTGAATAGTGGTATCATTTTCCCGAATCCGCCTGCTGTTTTGGCGATAACTTTCCTGGGAGGTGCCATGCGCCACTTACGCTCGCTTTTCGTTCTTTCCGCTCTCACTCTGGCCGCCGGGTGCGCAACATCCGGGAGCCAGCACTACGCGGCTCCGATGCCGTGGTCGCCGCCGCCGCCGTATCGCTATGAGCCGCCGTCGGAATCAGCCGCGCAACCGCAGGCGTCGCCCGACGTAGTCTGCGTTCCCCCGGCAAAACTGGTGCAGAACGGGCCCCGAAAGGAATGCCGGGCGCCGGAATCCTCGACGACCATAATCTGGTACCAGTCGGGACCCTATTGGGGTGTGCCGGCCTACGGGGGATACTCCTACGACTCCAGCCGCCCCGGCCACAAATGGAGGCTGTGGTAGCAGGAACAACTTGTGCGCTCGTCTCCTCGGAGGCGGGCGCACTTTCTTTTTCGGCGGTACAATGGCCGCATTATGGAGAAGTCAGTTGCGACGCTTTCCGAATTTGAGGCCGAGGCGGTCCGCTTCGCGAGCCAGCTCATGCCGCACGAACAGGCGACGCTCGTGACGCTTTCAGGCGAGCTCGGCGCGGGAAAGACCGCATTCGCCAAAGCGATCGCGCGAGCGCTCGGCATCGAGGAGATCGTAACGAGCCCCACCTTCGTTCTTGAGAAGATATATCTCCTTCCGGAAGAGAAAGCTTTTAACTACGGAATGCCGAAGCCTTCGTTCAAGCGCCTCGTGCACATTGATGCGTATCGTTTGGAAAGGGGAAGCGACCTCAATGCACTAGGGTTTGACGAACTGGTCCGGGATGCCGATAACCTCATCCTGCTTGAGTGGCCGGAGAAGGTGGCGGACGCGCTTCCCGCGCCGGCGGTGAGGATCGCCCTCGCTTCGCACCCGGACGGTTCCCGCACCATTTCCTATGGCTAAAAAAACGGAAAAGGAGCGCATCGTCCTCCTGGATACGCACGCCATCATTCATCGCGCATACCACGCGCTATCCGCCGCGGAACTCACGGGGCCTTCAGGAGAACCGACGGGAGCTCTGTACGGCCTCGTTGCGATGCTCCTCAAGATAATCACCGATCTGAAACCAGACTACATCGCCGCGTGTTATGACCTGGCCGGGCCGACCATCCGCCACGAGGCGTACGAAGGATATAAGGGCACGCGCGCAAAAACCGACGACGCGCTCGTATCACAGATACAGGAATCGCGTAAGGTATTTGAGGCATTCTCCATACCGCTCTATGAACGGGAGGGATTTGAAGCGGACGATCTGCTCGGCACCATCGCGCACGAGCTCGCGACTGAGAAACACGTCGACGTCATTATCGCCTCCGGCGACATGGATATGCTCCAGCTGGTCGACGACGAGCGCGTGCGTGTTTTCACCTTGAAAAAAGGGATCAATGACACGATTCTCTACGACGAGAAAGCGGTCGTGGAGCGATTTGGGTTCAAACCGCCGCTTATTCGGGACCTGAAGGGCATCATGGGCGACCCGTCCGACAATATAAAGGGAGTGCCCGGTGTTGGAGAGGGGAGCGCGCTGAAACTGATACAGACGTACGGGGACTTGGAAAAAATTTACAAAGCCCTTAAGAAAAAAGGAGTTGAGGCGGTTGCAAAGGAAGCGAACATCCAGAAGCGGTACGCGCAGCTCGTTCTTGAGAACGAGGAGGACGCGCGTTTCTCGAAGTCGCTCGCGACGATACGGCTCGATGCACCGATAGCATTCACGCTCCCCGAACGCGCGTGGCGCGAAACTATTGACGCGCAAAAGATGTTCGCAATGTGCGATGAGTTCGGTTTCCGCACGCTCAAAGAAAGGATCAAGATGCTGTTCAAGAACGAGCCGGAAGCGGGGGAGACGCCGGAACTCGTACCGGAGGAGGTGGATGCGACACGCTTCGCCGAAGCGCAGGCAATGCTCTGGCTCATCTCATCGGAGTTCACAAAGCCGTCATTGGACGACCTGCTCGCATTTACGAAAGAGCGCAAATTCGATGCGGCATACGCCAAGCTTGAGAAGCAAATAGCGGAGCTCGGACGCGTGCGCGAGGTATATGAACACATAGAGAAGCCGCTCATTCCGGTCATACGGAAAATGGAGGAGCGCGGCGTACTTGTCGATCCTGCCGTGCTCCGGAAACTCGCGACGACCTACCGCGCCGAGCTCGAAGAAATAGAGAAGCGCATCTACAAAGCCGCCGGGCACGAATTCAACGTCAGTTCGCCGCAACAGCTGGGCGTTGTACTGTTTGACGAACTGAAGATAATTCCCGAGAAGCAGAAGAAGACGGCGGGAGGGCAACGCTCCACGCGCGAAAGCGAACTGGAGAAAATACGCGGCGAGCACAAAATCGTGGGCGACATCTTGGAATACCGCGAGTTGAAGAAACTGCTCTCCACCTATATTGATAATCTTCCGCCGCTCTTGGATGCGGATAACCGCCTGCACGCCGAGTTCGTCCAGACCGGCACGACGACCGGCCGGATGGCATCGCAGAACCCGAATCTGCAGAACATACCGCTCCACTCCGAGCGCGGCCGCATGATACGCCACGCATTCGTCGCGACCAAGGGTTTTACGCTCGTGGCGCTGGATTATTCTCAGGTGGAATTGCGGCTTGCGGCCATCCTCTCGGGCGACAAAAAGCTCTGCGACATATTCAAGAGCGGACGCGACGTGCACCAAGAGGTTGCGGCGCAAGTATTCCACGTCGCCACGGAGGACGTGGACCGGGAGATGCGCCGCAGGGCGAAGGTCATCAACTTCGGCATCCTCTACGGCATGGGCGTGAATGCGCTTCGCGCTCAGCTGGGGAGCACCACCGCGGAAGCGCATCAGTATCTGGAGGACTATTTCAGCACATTCAAAACGCTCGCCGAATACTTAGAGCGCACGCGCGGCTTCGCGCGCAAACACGGCTACACGGAGACCCTCTTCGGCCGCCGCCGGCAATTCCCGGAGATGAAATCGTCGCTCCCGTACGTGCGCGCGCAGGCGGAGCGCATGGCCATCAATGCCCCCCTGCAGGGGACGCAGGCGGACATCATCAAGCTGGCGATGGTGCGCGCGGACGAGATGCTGGGGAAAGAGAAGGCGAGCGAGGACGCCCACCTCCTCCTGCAGGTGCATGATGAATTGGTGTATGAGATACGCACGGAGCGCGCCGAGGCGCTCGCCGCGAAGATAAAAGAAATAATGGAATCCGTCCTGCCGGAAACCGAGACGCGCGGCGTACCGGTCATTGCCGCGCTGAAGACGGGCCCGGATTGGGGCTCCATGGAAGAACAATGATCTACCTTTTTTACGGCACCGATGTTGAAAAAACGCGCGCCAAGGCGTTCGAATGGGTGGCGAAGGCGCGGACTAAGGAACCGAACTTGGCGTACGCGCGGCTCGCGCGCGAGGAACTTTCGGATGCCGCGCTCGAAGATGCGGCGCTCTCGGGAGGGCTCTTCGTCGCGCGCCTGCTGGTACTCATCGACGACCCATTCCCAGCCGCGCGTGCGGCAAATGACGAGGAGGAGAGCGGGGAGACCGGCACCGCCAGCGTTCTTGAAGAGCATCTCGACGCGCTCGCCGCGTCCGACAACGCTATCGTCATCCTTGCGCCGAAACTTCCCGCCGCAAAAGCGAAAAAGATCGCCGCAAAAGCGAAGATGGAATATAAATACGACAAGCCGGCTTCCCGCGAAGTCGAGCGCGGGTTCAATTCGAATCTGGTAAATGCGCTTTCCGCGCGCAGCCGTGACAAATTGTGGCTGGAAATAAATCGGGCGCTCTCCGCGGGCGATGCGCCTGAAATGCTTCACGGCCTTCTCCACTGGAAGGCGCGCGACCTGATGGAGAAGGGCGGCCGCG
The DNA here is from genome assembly GCA_021817685.1 of bacterium. Lineage (GTDB taxonomy): Bacteria > Patescibacteriota > Minisyncoccia > Phycocordibacterales > Phycocordibacteraceae > C7867-001. The sequence goes on along the minus strand of JAKAGD010000004.1, from coordinate 6,192 downwards.
CCTGGGAGCCGCAGGAAGCGCGCTCGCTGTCGCTCGCGCTCATTGAGCTTCTGCAGAACTCCCGCCGGGGCGGCTTGGATCTGGGGCTTTCTTTAGAGAGGTTTGCACTGTCAGTTTGAGAGCTTGCACCCCGGAGTATGGGCTATTCTATACGGAGGAACCCGAGCGTTTCGGGGGATAGAAAAGGAGACGGACCATGGTCGACGTTCAAAAAGAACAGCAACTGCAGAAGCAGCTCGCCGCCCTCCGTCTCCAAATAAAGGAAAGGAGAACGAGGCTCTTTATTTGGCTCGGCGGGACGTTCGGCGATTTCTTTCTCGGGATCGCCTGCGTGCCGGCACGATCCGGGCATACGTCTTTCACGGAGATGTTCGGCATGCTTCCGATAGTTCTGTTCCTTGTCTTCGGAACTGCGGCGGTCATCGCCGGGTGGCGGGTCGGCAAAGCCGAGGATCGCGCTCGCGCGGTGGAGGTGGAGATCCAAGACCTATACGAGTGCGGATAGTAATCGGCCACGGAAGTGGCCGACACTATTTCCCTGCGGCGCGCGGCGCGCGGAGCGACAGTATGGCGATGATAGTAGAGCCGAGCACGGTGTAGACGGGGAAGAGCAGATTATAGATAGTGAAATCCCGGGTTGCGACAAGTTCCAGCGTGATGCCGATCACGTACAAAATCCACAGAGTTGACGGTTCGGATGTCGGATCTTGGTAGGTTTTTATAATTGTCGGAGTCGTTACCGACAGATCGGCGATGATGCTCAAAATGATCGCGGTCAGCGGTTCTTTGGTGATCGCCCAGAGGATGATCGCCAGCGTGGCGAGAGCGATGCAGATCCCGTCCGCGCGCGTCCATACGGCACGGCCCATGTAGAGCGCCGTGAAAGCGATGGCGGTCGTACTTATGGTTGAAATGAGCGGAACAGCGAGGGACCAGTCGATGCCCTTTGAAGCCTGAGCGGCGGTGGCAATAATAAAGAGGAGCGCCCAGCCGAACCATGACACTGCGCTTGGCCGCGTCGTGCTCGTAATGATGCTTTTGATATAGGGAACGATAAGCGCGAGCAACAATAAGCTTGCTCCGGTACCGACTACGGTATGCCAGTCAGGATTCATTACAACTAGAGTAGCACTAGAAGAAATGGGTAGTAGGTGGTAGAAATACGAGTACAAGTCCGAGCCAGAGGCCGCGCGCCCGTATGGAGTACCATACTGTGCGCTCGCTCGGAGTAAGAGGATGAAAGTAATCTTTTATTCTCTTATCCTCGCTCGCGCCCGTAGCTCAGCTGGTAGAGCAGCTCCCTTTTAAGGAGAAGGTCGTTGGATCGTTCCCAACCGGGCGCACAAAAGATACTATAGGTTTGCGGTTTTAATACGAGAACGCATCCACCGTATTGCCCTTCACATCGAGCAATTTCACCAGTTCGCGCTGGGTCCGCCACATTGAGTTCGTTCGTCCGAGATAAATGCGCCACGTCACGCCCTTAAAGTCCGGGTCGTTCCGGTGCGCGTCCACGCATCCGTTGTAGTTGAGGTATTTCACCAGGAAACTCTGGCACTGGCTTGAGGCGCTGACCGGCGGCGAGAGCGTCACTTGGCAGCGCGGGATCTTGTTCACGTAATCGATGCATGCGGCGTCGCGGATGTAGCCGGTGCCATAGAGCGATGCGAGTTCATCGGACGGGAGCGGGCAATTCTGGGGCAAGGGCGGAGCAAAGCTTTGGAATGTGCTGAAGTAGCCGATGCATTTGTTCTCCCGGAAAGATGCGCCGATGGGCGACTGGCCGGAAATGACGATCGCGCGGTCGCCCGGCGAGAGCACGATATCCTGCGCGGCGTTTATGACGCCGGAGGTCGGAACCTCGGTCCCTTTTGGTATGAGCGCGGAAGCGCCGCTCGCATCGCTCTCGAGCGACCACTCGGAGAGGTCGACCGGTACATTTGAACTCGAGGAAACGCTTATCTCAATGTATTCGTTCTTCGGATCCGCAGAGCCGGCGCCAGAGACGTAGTGGTTCATCGAAACAATGCCGCGGTAGGTTGAGGGCGAACCGAAAGTGCTTCCCCCGACAAAGGTGGGGACTGACGTCCCGGAATCACCCGGAACATTCCCGCCGCTTGAAGAACCCGGCAGAGACACGTCCGTTCCGCCAATGCCGTACGGCGCGCGGGGAAGCGAGAGATAAGTCCCGCCGCCGAGAGCTCCCGGTTCTGCAAGCCGCGGACCGGTGAAAGCGATAGGGTGCAGGGGGCCGCCGGTAGCGACCCAGACGAGGAAAATGAAGACAAAGACGCCTATGAAAAACCATGAGTCGTGCATATCTCCCATGGGGGAATAGTATCAAACTTCCGCAAGAAGTCGCACTGCATGAGCACCGCTCATTTCCTAATTCGTTCTAGTTCTTCGCGCACGACCTGCGCATCGCTCCACGGCGTCTTGGAACCTTTCGGCCCCATGATGAACGGGTCGGTCCCTTTGCCGCTCACCAGGACCGCATCGCCCGGGCGCGCCGCGCGGAGCGCGGCGCGGATAGCTTCGCGGCGGTCCATGATGACGTCCGGCGCGCGCTTCATGCCGCGCGCCATCGCGTCCATGATGGTGCGCGGGTCTTCGTCGTACGGGTCTTCGTTCGTGAGGATGACTTTCTCGCACGCTTCGTCCGCAATGCGCCCCATCTCCGGGCGCTTCCATGCATCGCGCCCGCCGCCGGTATTTCCGAGCACGCAGATCTTCCTCCGGTTCGGAAATGCGCCGTAGAGCGCGGCGAGCGAATCGGGCGTGTGCGCATAGTCCACCACCGCGATGAAATCCTGCCCCGCCTCTATGCGTTCCACGCGTCCGCGTACGGCCGGCATTTCCGCGAGCGCGCGCGCGGAGACAGCGGGGGGAACGCCGAACGCTTCGGCGAGCTTCACCGCCGCGAGCGCGTTCAGCGCATTGAACGCGCCGGCGGCGGGAACGGAGAAGCGAACGCCCCCGTATGCGAAAGCGGCATGCGCGTCGTCGGTATGCAGGCCGGAGAGCTCATGCTCCGAAAAGCCGATGGCGCGCGGCACCGGTGCGGACAGAAATGCCTTCGTCTCGGGTACGTCCTCATTTGCGACGAGCACGCGCGCGCGTTTCCCCGACCGGACGAGCTTGTCCACGATGGCGCGCTTGGCGGCCACGTAATGTGCGAACGAACCGTGCCGTTCGATGTGCTCGCGCTGGATGTTCGTGACGATGAGGCCATCAAGCGCGAGGAACGACGTGCGGTACTGCAGGACACTTTCCGAGGTCAGCTCTATGACGAAGTGCGTGCACCCTTTTGACAGCGCCCGCCGCATGAACTCCTGCGCGAAGCCGCGACCCGGGAGCGTCATCTTGTGGAGATTCGGTTCGGAATCGTCATTGATGGCGAAACGGATGGTTGAAAGGAGCGCGGTCTTGTATCCGGCGGCGCGCAAAATGGCAAAGAGCATGTCAGCCGTCGTGGATTTGCCTTTCGTTCCCGTCACACCGAGTACCACGAGCCGGCGGGCGGGGAAGCCGTAGGAAAGCGCCATGAGAAACGCGAGCGCAAGATGGTACGGGCGGCGAAAGAATTCCACGACGGGTTCCGGGACCACTTTTTTCAATACCCGAACTATTGCATTGACGAACGCGTACATACATTAAGCGCCGGAGGAAAGAGCCGCCTTCAGGCGCGCATCTTTTCCGACGATAGTTTCGGGAATGGCCTGCAACGCCTTGCGCGCTTCGCGCTCGGTGTAGCCGAGAGCGACGAGCGTATCAAATACCTCATTGTCGGCGTTGTCGTGACTCTGCGGACCCACCTTGTCGGCAAGCTCCACGAGCATCTTCTCCGCGCTCTTCTTGCCGAGCCCGACGACTTTTGTGAGGTATGCAAGATCGCGTTTGCCGATGGCGCCTTCGAGCGCCTCGCGCGTGCTTCGGCGCAGAACCGAGAGCGCGGTCTTGGGCCCCACGCCCGAGACCGTGAGGATGAGTTCGAAGAAGTCGCGCTCTTCTGCGGAAGGGAAACCATACAGTTCCAAGCCGTCCTGCTTAAGCGCCAGATGCGTCGCGAGCGTCGCCTCGCTGCCCGCCGTAAGCGCCTGCGGCGCGCTCATACGCACTTCCATACCGAAGCCGGCGACCTCCACGACGGCGCTTATGGGCCCCACCGAAAGCACTTTCCCGCGTATCTGCCGTATCATGCGTCCATAATACAGGTGTAAGAAGCAAGGTGTAAGGGGTAAGAGGCCGGAACGCATTATTTGCATTTATTGCTTAAACCTTGTAACTTACGGCTACAAACTACTTTTATGGCAATCACCAGTTCCGCAAAGAAAGCGATACGTTCCTCGGCGAGGAAGCATGTTTTCAATTTGCGCCGCAAGGACGCGCTTCGCGATACGACGAAGGCGCTTACGAAGGCGCTCGCCGCCAAGGACGTGTCCGGAGCCGAGAAGATGCTCCCGGCCGCCTACAAGGCGATAGATAAGGCGGCAAAGCGCGGCGTCATCAAGAGCAATACGGCAGACCGCAAGAAAGCTCGGCTTGCCGCAGCGCTCAAGCGCGCGAAAGCGTAAGCGCCAAAAGGAAAGCCGCCACGAAAGTGGCGGTTTTCCTTTTGGTGGTGCTCCCGGCAGGAATCGAACCTGCATCGTCAGCTCCGCAAGCTGATGTCCTATCCATTGAACGACGGGAGCGAAGTGAGGGGGTGCGGCTGCACGTCCTCGCGTAGGCGGACTTCCCGAACGAGCTCCCGTAATGCCTACATACGGGAGCGTATATCTCGCCTATTGAATGTATACGGAAATCGAGCAAAAGCCAAGTAAGCGAATGCTATCGTGATTTAGAATTGATGGTATCGTTCTCTTCGCGGCTCTCATCGTTCAATGGATAGGACAGCTCCCTCCGAAGGAGCAGATGCAGGTTCGATTCCTGCTGAGAGCACAAATTCAGAATCCGAGCCACGCCGCCACCAAGTCGACGAACGTATGCGTGTGCTCGCCTTCATCCACACGCTGGAGGAAATACGAGTATACCGCGTCGGCATCGACGCCTTCGAGCGGAATGATGAGATGCGGCGAGAGCCAGCTCTCGTTCTTGATGGAGATCATGGGAGGAAATTCGCCCGCAACATCCTCGAGAACGGAGAATGAGACCATCCGTTCGAACGGGTGGAGCTCATCTCCGATGACGATGCCTCGGTCAACGAGGCGGAAACGGTGCACGGGCGGCACTTTAGCCGCATGGAGCGCGAGTGCGGCAGCGGCGGTGACGATGAGGGCGGCGAGCAGGTAATTGCCGAACAGTACCGCGGCTACCGTGCCGGCGACGCTGATGATGCCGAGCGCCCAATACCAATCGGCGCTTTTCGGGTTATGGTCGTACTCTCTTCCTTCCCATTCCAAAAGTGCGTCTTGAGACATACGGAAAGTATATCACCCGAAATTGCCGAGGTTACTCAATAACGATAACTTCACCGTCCCGGATCGCCTTATAGGGAATGTTGTTTTCTTTACAGTAGGCAATCTCTTTATCAATATCCGCAGATTCAGGGTGGTCAGAATCCCAGTGAGGCATCAAAGCCCAATCGACAAACCCCAATCCTTTCCATATCACTTCCTTCTGCTCGCTGTAGGGAGTATCGAGAGGGTCGACGATCTCGTACGCCTTTAGGTTTGGTGCCAAAACACATCCCGCCGCACTGTAACCAGCGTATAAGAAATCCGTGTCCTGCAACTCTGGAAGAATTTTATCTAACCCACTCAATCTCATTGCCTGGCGCAGTACAAACACATTTCCGCCGCTAATGAAGATTGCGCCACGTTCCTCCAACTTATTTCTTAGTTCATCTTGCTTTCCAAAATAATCACGCAAGTCCAACATCTCAACCTCAAGACCGAGCGCCCGCAATGAAGCCATATCGTTTTCATTACGCCTGGCGCGTCTTTCTGGGTCGGCACCAGTAAAGTCTCGTGCATTTGGGATATAGGAAATCTTTCCTTTTGGAGCAAGTGTTTTGAGTTTCTCTGTCTCGTTTCCGAGTTCGTATGAGGACAGGTAATATTTCATAGGTCCTAACTGCGGTATTCATTGTACAAAATTCGAACCTTTTTTGAAACCAATCCCGATGAGGAATGAATCGTCCCGCCGCCGCCTCGCAGAGCCTCGGCAACCCCGAAAGAAAAAACACTCCTT
>JAKAGD010000055.1 GCA_021817685.1 bacterium | reverse complement strand
CAAACCCCACCACCTTCGGCATCTCCTGCACGGGCTCGGGCGGCACGGTGAACGCCTATACCTCGGTCACCGTGCTCCAGCCTTCCGCCACGATCTCCGTCTCCCCGACCCGCGTCCCGCCCGGCTCCTCCACGACCGTCTCGTGGAACGCGAGCCAGGTATCGAGCTGCGCTATCACGAAGAACGGCACCGCCTGGAAGTCCGGCCTCTCGGGCGCCTCCCTCGTCTCCTCCGCATCCGATACCGTCTCGAGCAAGCAAACCTACGTCATCACCTGCCAGACGAACGGCAGCCCCATCTCTGCCACGGCGACGGTGAATGTGGGGAGTACGTTTAAAGAGTTTTAGTTCAAGTAATTACACTGCGCACACCGGCGGTTTTTCAATAGCGCGCGCGAGGTAGAAGACAGACAGGAGGAGCAAGATGACTCCGAGCGTACCGACGCCGGCGCCAAGGTAGGGGACGGCGGCAAGCAGGCCGGCGCCCCCGAGCGCCGCGATGAGGGACGCGACGAATACCGAACCGCACGAGAGACAACCGAACCCGAAGAGAGCGATGGCGAACGCAAGTGCAGATCCGAATGCGCCGCCCGCGACATTGCGTGTCTGCGGCAGTCCGCCAAAGCGGCGCACGTAGTAGACCAGAAGCGCGCTATTTATGCCGATGAGCAGGGAGGTGAGGACAGTGAATGCGAGGGCTGCCGGCGTCATATTTTGGAGCATAAAGACGAACAGCGCGCTTGTGACGCGGAGCGCGGTCGGGAAGGGAAGGCGCGGGTCAGTGAACACCGCAAAGACGTACGGCATACGCATCGCGCCGATCGCGGCGACGAATACCACGAGCATGACAAGCGCAGCGAGCAGAATATATCCGGGCTTCGAAAAAACCTGGCGCATAGAGGCAGTATAGCCCCACCCACGGCCCCGCCTCGAGCTGGGGATACCGGTACTTGACAAATGTCCTATGTGCTGTAATGTAGCTTTCGGGAAAGAGCGGGACGGGTGTCCTGTTCTCCTTGTCATCAAAGGAGTTTGTCATGGAAAAGACGGGAAACGACGGTTTTGGCAGGGTTTTCGTTTCGGGCTTGTTGCTCGTTTTTACGACGGCGTTGGTCACCTGGGTTCTGACCCGCAATGCCCAGGCCCCGGCCCCGGTCGTCGCACCGGCGGTCAAGGTCGCACAGCAGGCACCGTGCCCGCCGGCGGTAACGCCGGTTGCGCCGATTCTGGTCGAAAGCGTGCCGAAGGCGGCGCTCAACACAGTCGCCTTCGAGTCGCTCTGGGAGCAGGGCGGCGCGGGCTACCAGAAGAAGGTAGCGGCGCTCGCCGACCAATATGCCAACGAAATGGACGCCAAGTGCCAGAAGGCCGACTTCAACATCGCGCCGGCCGTCGCCGCATACGGCGGCTACGTGCCACACGGCCAGACGAGCGCGCTCGCGGTGCTCGTCAAAGCGCAGGTGCAGGCGATGGCCTGCGAAAAGATGAATGGCGCGCGCGCCGCGGCCATCCTCGACTCCTAGGCGGTTTTCGGCCAACAGGGACGCACACGCGTCCCTGTTTTCTTGTCCACCTTTGGGAGCGAAAACCCCCGCCTTCAGGCGGACCTTTTAAGAAATGCTACAGTGCGATTATCATGCAGCTGTATCGAGCCGGCCCCCACACCGTATTCGACCTCAAATACCACCTCGTGTGGACGACGAAGTACAGAAAGCCCGTGCTGAAGGGACGTATTGCCATCCGCTTGCGCGACTTGGTACGAGAAATCTGTGACGAGAACAGCGTCCAAATCATCAGAGGGCACGTCTCGCAAGAACATGTGCATATGTTCATATCCATGCCGCCACAGATTTCCGTATCCAAGATCGCGCAACTCGTGAAGTGCAAGACGTTCCGGAAGCTCCTCATCGACTTTCCCGAACTGAACAAACGGTTCTGGGGCCGGCATTTCTGGAGCAGAGGATACTTCTGCGCCACCTCGGGTGCTATCACTGACGAATCAGTCATGGCCTATATCAAGAACCAGGACGAAGACTTCGAGAAACGCGGGGACGACTTCACCATCGTGGATTTTCCTAACTAAGCACTTCAGTGCGCAAGGGATACAGCCGCCTTCTAGGCGGCTGTGGTTCATTTCCCTTGCCTCCATATCCTCTCGGTTCGGTAGGATCTGCACCGGTGCAGATGCGCAGAAGACTCCTCGATCACATTGTCTACATTGCCAAGCGGTAGCCTCCTATGTGCTGGACTCGTACAGGCGCTTGACAGATAAATAATTAGATATATAATATAAAAAGAAGGCATTCCGCCTTTGCACCTGTAAAGGAGGCAGCATGAAAGGATTCCTCGTCGTTTTGTTGGTGTTCGGCGCGCTTCCTCTCGCACACGCCGATGAAGTACAGAAGTCGTTCCTCGAGAGGCAGTACGGATGGTACCTCGATATTCCGCAGGGAGTGTCAACTTTCGGGTTTTCCTGGAATATCACCTGTCCGACCGATCGTCAAGCGCTCCCGAAAGAAGGCGGCACGGCGGTCGAAGGGGTGGCCTGCCGACAGGAGGATCGCCGCTTCTGGACGGTTGTCTTCTGGCGAGTCCCATCCCGTATCGCTCTGGAAGCGGTCGAGAAGAGCGTGTTCCGTGCTATGAGCGGCGGCTCCGCAAGCTATCAGGGATACAAGTGCAAGAAGCAGCAGCTGCTGCCGTCGGACGCCGACCAGTTTGGCATTATTCACGACTGCTCGGTCACCGCCTGGAACGGAACAACGTACGTTTCGTACTACCACTTCCAGATCCCGATGCCGAAGGCGGGAGAGTACGTCAGAAAGGACGGCTCGCCAGAGACGGACCTGGCGTTCACGATCTGGGTTCAAAATGCCGATCCGAACGTGAGGGACCCTGACGTCAGCAAGAAGCTCCGTGAGCTCGTTGCGGCCATCAAGATCGCGAATTGAATCTCGCCTGCTTCAGCCGCCCGCGTATAGCGGGCGGTTTCTTATGCACAACCTGTTTCTGCTTCCGGTTCGGCGACGGTACAATAGAGCGAACTATGACTACCTCACGGAAAGTGCTGCTAATTGCCGTGCTCTTAATCGCTGCCGCAACGGCTTACGTCGCGTTCTTTTGGATGAAGCCGCAGCAATTGAATGACCCATTCTTGTCTTTGAGCCAAGTCAATGCCTACCTTGAGCAGAATTTTGGCTTTTCATTCCGTGGCGCATCGTCTACGGCGGCGCCGATCGCGCTCTTCTGCAACAGTCATGCGCCACTCAATCCCACACAGACTGTGCTGCATGAATTCACCTACTGCCAGAACAATGGGCTGCCGGTGAAAATTGCGCTCGCTTGGACACAGGCCAGCGTCAATGAAGATAGTTATCTGAACCGCATTGCCAATACGGTGATGAAAGCTGCTCAAAAAGACAATGCGAGCTACGCGTGCTTCAAGGACAAGAGCTTCCCGACAACGAACCATATGGCGGGTACTCTCTACGATTGCAGAGTATCCCTTCCGAGCGGCGGCATCTACTACTATTCGGCATTGTTCTTTGCTCCGCCAACGCATCCGGAGGTAGGCCAAGTGATTTACGTTTACGATGTAAATACTGCATCCGAACAAACAGTGGTGACTGCGACAATAAGGCAGATCGCATCTGCTCTACTCTTTTGATTAATGCGACGCTGGGCCTGCTCTTGAAAATGCAATCTATGCTCGATAGCCTGTCGGAACGTTTGCGCCATTCAACGGCGCAGTCCTTGAGACTTTGGACATCGCGGCAATTCGTCATAACGGCAATCGTTTCGCTACTAATTTTATATGTGAGTACACTCATTAACACGATAGCGGGGATCACTGCAACGCAGAACGCGGGTGCGCCGACGACCGATATCATCCTCAGCAATATTGGACGCATCGACACGAGCTTCATTCACGGACCGCTCACTGAGTACATCCGTGATGTCACCCTTGTCCTCCTTTTCGTTTCTCCACGGTATTTACCGTTCGGTATGAAAACCATCGCGCTATTCACGGTCGTGCGCGCTGCGTTTGTCAATATGACGCATATTGGCATCTATCCTGACGCCATTCCGGTGCAGTCACTCGCAACGTTCGGCGGAGACCTATTCTTTTCAGGCCATGTTGGAGCGAGCATCATAGCGGCGCTCATTTTCTGGGATAACATTCCACTTCGATACGCATACATCGTGGTCGCGATCGTTCTCGGCGCGAGCGCGCTCCTCGGCCACTATCACTACACGGTCGACGTCTTCTCGGCACCATTCATCGCTTATGGCATTTTCGTGATAAGTAAGAAGCTTTTCAGGCGCGATTACCTCCTCCTTAAGGAGGGAACGTATCCACAGCATTCCCATCCGTGAGCGACGCCGGTGGTAGCATTAGAGGTAAGCTATGCCGCTCAGCAATCCTTCACGTAAAAGGATCGTCATTCTCGCCAGCGCTTTTCTTGCGCTCGCAGTGCTCTGGTTCGGAGGCTCTTACATCTGGCTGCACCAGAAAGCACTAATGAAGCTCGTGCAGCGCTCGCCGCTCAAAAGCACAGAATTCAAAGTCAACGTACCAGGAATGCTCTATCTTTCGTTGGTGCCAGGTGCCGGTACTGCTCCTTCCGGCATATATACCTACACGCTCGATTCGGGTACTTTCGGCCGAATCCTTGCTGATATTAATTGGCAACTGCCGATGTATTACATCTACACCTCCCCATCTCTATCAAACGACGGTAGGTCTTTAGTGTTTGTGAGACGGGGGAAGGGGGAGCTCACCCCGCAGGTTTTCATTGCGGCACCAGACGGTTCGGGAGCGAGACAGCTCACCAAGAATTCCTCCAGGTTAAAAAGAGATCCGGTCATGAGCCCGGATAGTTCCGACGTCGCCTATGAGGCGAGTAACGCGAGCGGCGTTGCTGGAGCAGAGATTGGCGGCGTTCCGAATGACTGGAGCATCTTTCTGACTAATATGACCGGGGATGAATTCCGTATCGCAAGCGGCACAAATCCCTTGTTTTCACCGGACGGTACGCACCTGCTCGCTCTAGAAAGTGACGGGCTGCACCTGTTCGACATCAGTACGGGCAAGACTGCGAAAGATACCAGTGCCGTCCTGCGATTAG
>JAKAGD010000003.1 GCA_021817685.1 bacterium | reverse complement strand
GAAAGAAGCTGAAACACGCGCACATTGTCATCTATAAGAGCAAGAACGGCCATTTTGACGTCCCAACATTCCCCGAAATCATCAAAATGATCAAAAGCGATGTAAGCCCATAAGGTGACACCTTACGAACACGGCTTTGATACAATGGCCGGATGAAAGACATCGCTTCATTTGAGCATTTTGACGCGCTTGATATACGAGTCGGGAGGGTTGTAAACGTGGAAGACGCGCAGACGAAGAAACCAACCTATCGCATCACCGTGGATTTCGGTTCGGAAATCGGAACGAAAGTTTCGTGCGGCGCGTACCGCAACTATCCGAAGGAAGACCTGATGGGGAAGCAGGTCATTGCGGTGGTAAATTTCGGCGTCAAACAGATGGGGCCGGAAAAATCAGAGGTCCTCATCCTGGGCGTCCAGAACGAACAGGGAGAAACTATCTACCTCACGCCGAAAACCGAGGTTCCCCTAGGCGCCCACATTTTTTGACCAGGCGGACCGGCACAGGCACGCGCGCATGCGCGGCGGTATTGTTCTTAAAAACGGGTGTATTATTTCCTTATGGAAATTCTTTATGCAGTAATAGGATTCGCAATAGGGATTGAAGTAGGGCGGTACCAGAAAGGCGGGACGTACGATTGGAAAAAGGCCGCGCTTGTGGCGGCGATCGCCGCTGTCGTTGCCGTTGTCGTAGCCTTCGTCATCCGTTAGTTCCGTTAGGAATTGCAGTCGGGAGAGTTAAACTCTCCCAAAATGAGAAACGTGCGGGCGGGTTCGGGAGTTATCATACGCATATGACCACCAAACCATTTCTGAACGCACTCATCGCAGCCGGGTACATCGGCATTATCGTGACGATTCTTTCCAACTCACAGCAATTTGATGCACGAAACTTTGGAATGATTGCGCCCGTCACATTCCTGTCCCTGCTTGTCCTCTCCGCCGCGCTCATGGGCTATCTGTTCTTCTACCAGCCCGTCCGCCTCCTCGTTGAAGGGAAGCAGGACGAAGCGTCAAAGTTCCTCGTCTCTACCATCGCATCATTCTTCGGCATCATGGGCACCGTCATCGCCGTGTGGTTCATCGTCGGCTCTCTGCTCTAGTACCGGTTTGCCATACTCACCATCCCACCCGCAGGACGACACCTTGCGGTCTACCGCCGGTAAGAACGCCTTTCAATATAAAAAGCACCGCCGGAGCGGTGCTTTTTCAAGAACTGCGGAATGATCAGGCTTCGAAACGGAAGCCGGTGTCCACCAGGACCTCTTTGATGAACGAGGCGATCCCGTATTTCTTGTCGCGGCTTTTTGCTTTGCGCCTGCGGTACTCGTCCCACAAGGCTTCGCCGCGCTTCTTCTTAGGGGTGTTGCCGATGAAATCCTGCAGGTGCGAGAGAGACAGTTCTTTCTTCTCCATCGCATCGAGCAGTGCGTGCAAGAAGCGGAAATCAAACGCCTCGAGCATTTCGCCGAACGTGACCGGCGTGCCGGTCTTCGGCATCGGTGTCGCCGGTTCCGGCGTGGTTGGAGCCGGTGCTGTCGCTGGTTCCGAGCGCGGCGCTTGCGTCTCTGCCGGATCCCGCACAGGTGACGCCAAGAGAGCGATTTCCCACTCCCGCTTGAACGCCCAAGCAACTGCCTTTCCGCCCTTGCTCGTTTGCCGCGCGTCCATCACTAGCTCGTCTCCCAGCGCCAATTCGTGCGAACCGGCAAAAAGGAGATCGAAGTCGTTTGCCGCAGGACCGGTCCATACAAACCGGCACTTTTGGTTCGGATGGATCAGGACGTTCACGCCGGTCCCTAGTATATTCGCGAACCCCCAGCCCTCCTGGGGCTTGAGCCACACGATTTTCCCATAGACTAAACCCATATCTCCCCCGATTGCTTTTCGTTCGTCTTTGGCCCCAGAAAGAACGGGCCCCCAGTTGCGATCTGGGGGTTAAAGAACATATTTTCCCCGCCCGGTCAATCGCTGGTATACTTTCCGCATGAGTTGGATACTCCTCGCTCTCATCGGTGCGATATTCGCCGCGCTCGTAGCGATATTCGGGAAAGTCGGCCTGCAGGGGATCGATACGACGCTCGCGACCACGGTGCGCGCGGTCATCATGGCCGCATTTCTCATCGCCGTGTCGTTCAGTATGGGAAAAATAAATTTCGCGTCCCTGCCGCAAGGGCGCGCGTTGTTCTTCATCACGCTCTCCGGCATCGCCGGCGCGCTCTCGTGGCTCGCGATGTTTGCCGCGCTCAAAATGGGCCCCGCGCCGAGCGTCGCCGCCATCGACAGGACGAGCGTGGTGTTCGTGCTCATCTTCTCCCTGCTTTTCCTCGGCACGCAGTTCACCTGGAAGGCGCTCCTTGGCGCGGTTTTCATAACCCTCGGCGCGATGTTGATGGTCTAGCCGTGCCGTACTTCGTCTACCTTTTGGAATGCGGGGACGGCTCCCTCTACACGGGCATCACGACCGACGTGGCTCGAAGGCTTTCCGAACATAAGAGCGGGGCGGGAAGCAATTTTACCCGAGCAAAAGGCGCAAAGCGCATTGTGTACACCGAACAGCACGCCGATCGCGGTTCGGCGCTCCGGCGCGAGGCCGCTATTAAGAAATGGCCGCGGGAGAAGAAATTAACACTGGTACAGGGGCGGCGTTGACACGGATGTATACTATAGACAGTGTTCCCCGGAATAGCAGCGCGGTGTGACCCGGCGTACGTCCCATGAGGGACCAATCGAGAACCCCCGGCGAGTTTACTCGCCGGGGCTTTCACTTGGCTCTTTTGGCGCACTTCGGCTAGAATAGCCTCACTATGTCCACAAAGAAGCGCGGAGCGTTCATCGGCGTCGGCGCGCTCGCGCTCGTCTATGTGTTCGGCTTCTCCAATCTTGTTGCGACCGAATACAACGCCACGACCGCTGATACGCAAGGGAAGTTCATCCCGCTCCCCACGCTCGACAAAGCCGACTACAATGCGCGCATGCTCGCGCTCGCGCATTTCAAATTTGCGACTTCAACGGCCGCAACCTCAACCGTAAAAAACACTTTCATATATGACAGCGCCGCAAGCGCCGCGGCTGCGGCGGAGTCCCTAGCGGCCGCAGCATCTTCAACGCCCGTTGCGCTCCCGTTTGCAACCGCATCCACCAGTGTCTCCGTGCCCGGCCGCCCGTGGCCCGTGCCGACCGCGTATCCGGAAGTCGGCGCGATCCTGCCGTTCAACCGCATTGTCGCGTACTACGGCAATTTTTACTCAAAAGGCATGGGCGTGCTCGGCGAGTATCCGGAGGACCAAGTACTTGCGATGCTCGCGAGCACGACCGCACTGTGGGCCGCCGCCGATCCCTCAACGCCCGTCATACCGGCTATTCAATACATCGCAGTCGTGGCGCAAGCGAGCGCGGGCAAAGAGGGGAAGTACATCCTGCGCATGCCGGACGACCAGATAGAACACGCGATAGCGATGGCGGACAAAATCCACGGTATCGTATTTTTGGACGTGCAGGTGGGGAAGAGTACCGTGGAGTACGAGATTCCCCAGCTTGAGAAATATCTGAAGATGCCGAAAGTGCACTTGGCGATTGATCCGGAATTTTCCATGAAATTCGGCGATCGTCCCGGCACGGTCATCGGCACCTTTGACGCCGCCGACATCAATTATGTAGCGCAGTATCTGGCGACGCTCGTGAAGGAGAATCATCTGCCGCCGAAAGTGCTGATGGTGCACCGCTTCACGCAGGACATGGTGACCAATTACAAAAACATCCGCCCCCTGCCGGAGGTGCAGATCGTGATGGATATGGACGGCTTCGGCTCAAAGGCGAAAAAGTACGGCACCTATAACCGGATCATCGTACCGGAGCCGGTGCAGTTCACGGGCATCAAGCTGTTTTATAAAAATGACAACCGTCCGCCGGCCGACGGCATCCTTTCTCCCGCAGAAGTGTTCAAACTCACCCCCGCGCCGATCTACATTCAGTATCAATGAAAACAAAGATCCCCGACACAAGGCCGGGGATTTCGGAAAGAAGCGAGAAGGTACAGTGGGTCAGAAGCCGATGACTGCGAACACGCCCCACATATTTTTGGGTTTGAAGCTGGTGTCCTCGACGTTGCCCCACGATTGCTGGAAGCGCGGCCCGAAGACGACGCTCTTGGTCACTTGGTAGCCTAGCGACATCTGTAGTGACCAGACGGGTCCTTTGTTGGGAGCCCAGGTAGTGGTGTGCTTCCATCCGCCGAGGTCAACGGACAGGCCAGGTTTCCCCAGTAGTCCGCTCAGCTTCGAGTCGACCACTGCTCCGCCGGCGAAGGCGAAATCGTTGTCGTGGAGCGTCTGGCTGTACTGGTAGTCCAGGTACATGTACGGCTGGACGCTGAGACCCTTGCGAACGTCGAACGTGTGCGAGACGCGCATACGGCCGTTCCAGGTGTTGTACATGGATTCTCCCGGACCGACGCCGAAGTGGTAGTAGGCAACAGACGCGTCCACATCGAGCCCCCCGGCGCCGAAGCGCCGCCCGCCGCGCACGTCCACCTCTTTGCCGGTTTCGAAGTTGCCGATGGGCGCTATCAGGAACAAGTTCCCATACAGCCCGGTTTCTTTATCGGCGCATTCCGGAATTGCCATCAATACCGGTCCCTTCGTCACGAAGGTGCCGGAATTGAAGAACAACCCTTTCGACATCATAGTGCTCCAGACGGAGCAGGTGAGGCGGCCGGTGTCGGTTGCATTCGCGAGACTTGCGAATGCAAACAGGACAGCGAGGACGAACATTTTCGTCTTGAACATGAGATTCTCCCTTCACTTTCTAGTTTATGAATTTTGCCCGTACGGGCAAAGGCGATATGACAAGGAACGGTATGATTATAATGTGCTCGAATAATTTGTCAAGTTCCGCGAGAACCCCGTATACTTCTGCCATGGAACCCAAACACGAACTGCTCCACGAAGTCGCCATTACGGTCATCGTCGCGAAAGATGAAAAGTACCTCATCACGCGGCGCGTGATGACGAAGAAGCGCTTCCCGGGCCGATGGACGGTCCCGGGCGGGAAATTGGAAACGAGCGATTACCTGAATTCGCCGAAAGACACAGAGGACAGTTGGTACAACGTGCTCGAACGCGTGGCGCGCAGGGAAGTGAAAGAGGAGACGGGTCTTGAGATCAAGAACATAGACTACGTCACTTCCATCACGACGATAGACGGCACGGGCACGCCCATGCTCGTTATTTCATGTATGGCCGATTGGGCCGGCGGCGACGTGGTACTGCAAGAGAGCGAAACGGACCAGCATGCGTGGGTGTCGGCGGAAGAGGCGAAGGCGTACGACCTCATCAGCGGCATCTGCGACGAGCTCCTCATGGCGGACGCGCGCCGCCGGGGAGAGCGGTCGGAGTGGAAGCGCGGTTAAGGCGGGATTTCTTCGCGGTTGCAAGTTTCGCTCGTGTGGTATCATCTGTCGCATATGGAAACCACTGAAAATAGCAAATTCTTACCACTCGCCGTCGTCGCCGCCGGACTCCTCATTGCGGGAGCCGTCGTCTGGAACGGCTCGCATTCCGCCGCGCCGTCCGGCCCCGCCGGAACCGGCGCCGCGCCGTCAGCGAACATTAAGGACATTAAAATGGACGGCGATCCGTTCATAGGCAAGGCGGACGCACCGGTCACTATCGCGTTCTGGAGCGATTTCCAGTGCCCGTTCTGCAAGAGCTTTGAGCTCACCACGCTTCCGCAGATCGTGAAGGATTACGTGGACACCGGGAAGGTGAAGATAGTGATGATGGATTTCGCGTTCCTCGGCAATGACTCCATCGCGGGCGGCGAATATAGCCGCGCGATCTGGAAACTCTATCCGGAGAAATACTTCGTATGGCGCACGGCGATGTACAACGCCCAGGACCAGGAAGGGGACCAGGGCTTCGGCAACGCCGCGTCCATCGACAAGCTCAATGCGACCATCGCCGGCATTGATGCGGCGAAGGTTGCGGCCGACGTAAAGGCGAACAAGGCTGCGTACGATGCGGCGATGGAAGCCGATAAGGCCGAGGCGGCGAAGGCCGGCGTGAACGCCACGCCGTCGTTCGTCATCGGCACGCAGGTCATCGCGGGCGCGTATCCGTTTGCAAACTTCAAGGCGGCTATCGACCCGCTCGTGAAGTAAGCTTGCAGAGCCAAGCTTGCTTCCTGCGCTTGCCTCGAACGAATCAAGTAGGAACTTGTTCGTCACTCGGCTCGTTCGGCAGTAATCCCGCACTCGACAACACGCGACCGGCTCTGCCGGTCGCGTGTTGGTGTATCATAGGGTCATGAACGTCATACTTGTTGCACTCGCCGCCTCGGCGGCCACCTTTATCGGCGGTTCTTTTGCGCTTAAATTCCGCGATAAGCTCCACCTCATCCTCGGCTTCTCCGCGGGCGCGGTCGCCGGCGTGGCGCTCTTTGACCTCCTGCCGGAGGCCATCGAACTCGGCACCACGTACTACAGCGCCGCCACGGTCGCGCTTTTCATCGCGGCCGGGCTCTTCGGCTACCTCATCCTCGATCGGCTCATTCTCCTCCACACGCATGAAGAAGACGATGAGGTGAACGCCCCGCGCGGATTCTTCGGCGCATTCACGCTCGCGGCGCACAGCTTTCTGGACGGCATCGCCATCGGCATCGGCTTTCAGGCTTCCGCTGCGGTCGGCGTCGTCGTGACCGCCGCCGTGCTCACGCACGACTTCTCCGACGGCATCAACACCGTGAATCTGGTGCTGAAGAACGGCGGGCATTGGCGCCGCGCATTCCAGTGGCTTCTCGTGGACGCGGCGGCGCCCTTGCTCGGCGCCGCATCTACGCTCTTCTTTGCAATTCCCGAATCGGCTATCGGGCTCGTGCTCGCCGTCTTCGTCGGCTCGTTCCTCTACCTCTCCGCGAGCGACCTCATACCCGAAAGCCATCACCGCCACCCGCGCGCGCTCACGACCGTAATGACGCTCCTCGGCGCGCTCGTCCTCTACACGGTCGTGCGTCTGGTATCATTCTAAGTATGAAAATGCTTTTCCATTGGGCCATTGCAACGCTCTCCATCCTCATCGCCGCATATATCGTACCGGGCGTTACCGTAACGCCGGTGTCCGCGCTCATCGCCGCGGTCGTGCTCGGCGCGCTCAATCTGTTCATCCGCCCCATCATCAGCATCCTCACGCTCCCCATCACCATCCTCACGCTCGGCCTCTTCTCGCTCGTCATTGATGCGCTCCTCGTCATGCTCGCTTCAGTCATCGTGCCCGGGTTCCTAGTCGCCGGATTCTGGACCGCGTTCCTCTTCGCCCTTACCTTGATGGTTATCAACTGGATCTTTCATATCTGGAGCCATGATTGATCCCGAACTGCTCGCCAAGCTTGAGGAGATAAACGCAAAAGCGGAGAAGGCCTATCAAGCCGCCGAATCGACGCGCAAATACCTCTTCTGGACGGGCGTCGTTACCGTTGCACTCATCGTGCTGCCGCTTATCGGCCTCGCGTTCGCGATACCGCAATTCATCAGCTCATACACCACCACGCTCACCGGCGCCGGTTTATAGAACTCTTTAGACCGCGCGCTTGCCGCGCGCAAGATTGGCGAGGATGGGGAGGAATGAGAGAACGACGATGACGAGCGAGAGCGGGAGCACGTACTTCTCGCTGTCCGGAATAAGCGAGCCGAGGAAATAGCCGAGCGAGACCATGCCCGCGCCCCAGAGGAATCCGCCGATAATGTTATAGGAGAGGAATTTCCGATAATTCATCCCGCTTACGCCGGCGAGGATAGGCGCGATGGTGCGCACGATGGGGACGAAGCGCGCAAGCACGACCGCCCGCCCTCCGTATTTTTGGTAGAACCGCTCGGTGCGTTTGAGGTATTCCTGCTTGAAGAAGCGGGAATCTTTGCGTTCAAAGAGATGGTCGCCGACCTCTGCGCCGAACCAATAGCCGACCGAGTCGCCGAATATGGCAGCGGCCACGACGATCATTATCAAAGGGCCCGCGACGAAGAATCCGCTCGCCGCGAACAGCCCCGCCGCAAAAAGAAGCGAATCGCCCGGTAGGAAGATGCCGAAGAAGAGTCCGCTCTCGGCGAATATAAGGAAAGCGACCCCGAGGTAACTGCCCGCCTTGATGATGGCGATGGGATCGAGATGTATACACGCGAGAAGAAAGTTGAGCATTCGGGTGCAGTATACTGTATGAAATGGAATCGGCACCAAAGTTGTCCACGCCCGAAGAGGAGCTCGCATACCTGCGCGAACGCGTTGCGCACAAGGAAGCGGAAGTTGCGGCGCGCGGAGTTTCGCCCGACGAGACGGATCGCGCGTACATCGTTTCCGAACAGATACGCGAACATCAGGCCGCGCCGCAAGAGCGGCTCGCGGAAGGGTATCGCGTGAGCGAAGCGACCAGGGAGACCGAAGCGGCGGCGATACTCGCCGAGCTCAATCTCGGCGGCGGCGCGGGCGCCATAGACAGTCTGCGCAAGACGATGGAGGAGAAGGGCGTTAAGAACGCGCTCCACGTGCTTGAGAAGCTCCACGACCCGCACATCTCGGACGACTTCCACCGTTACCTCGTGCGCTACATCGCCGCAGGCATTACGGCGCCCGGGCTTGATGAGAAAGCGCCGCGCTTCCAGGCGCTCCATATGACGCTCTACGAGATAGCGCTCCCGGGGCCCAAATCGGCGGAACCGAACGCGCGGGCAAAAACGCTCAAGGAACTCATTTCCGCGATGGAGCAGTTCTACGCGGGGCTTCTTTCCGTGGACGATGCGTCAACCGGCGAGTCCCGCTATTTTGCGCTCGAGCTCGCCGTGCCTGCGGACAGTCCCGAGCTCCAGTTCTACGCGGCGGTCCCGAACAGCAAGCGCAATCTGTTCGAGAAACAGCTCCTCGCGATATTCCCCGACGCGCATCTGGTGCCCCAGCCGTACGATTACAACATCTTCGCTCACGAAGGCGTGTCGCTCGCTTCCACGGCGCGCTTCACCGACAATCCGGTCCTGCCCTTGAAGGACTACACCGATTTTGATTACGACCCCATCAATGCGATCGTCAATGCGTTCGCAAAGATAGAACACGAGGGCGAGGGCGCCGCGCTCCAGATAATCGTGGAGCCGCGCGGCGACCGGCACGTGAAGCATTACCGCAAGATCCTCCAAGCGCTCCGCAAGGGCGAGAAGCGCGCGTCGGCGTTCAGCACGCCGGAGACCGAACTCGGTGCCATCGTCCGCGACTTCGGAAAGACGCTCTTCGGGAGCAAGCCGAAGGACGTGGAGAAAGCGAAAGAGGCGGAGACGCGCCAGATAGAAGCGAACAAGGCGTACATCGAACAGGTAGAGAAGAAGATAGCGGCGCCCATCGTTGGCGCGACGATACGGCTCGCCGTATCGTCGCGCAACGAGAACACGGCGGAGCAAGTGCTCGGCGACCTGGAGGCGGCGTTCAATCAGTTTGCGAACACGCAGGGGAACCAATTGCAGTTCATCCGCGCGGCGGGGCATCACGCGCAAGAGGCATTCGACAATTTCTCATTCCGCCTGCCGGACGCCGCCGCGCTCCCGCTTTCCCTGCGGGAGCTCACGACGATGTACCATTTCCCGCCCATGGGCATTGAGAGCTCGCCGCATCTGAAGCAGGCGCGCTTCACGCACGCACCCGCGCCCGCCACGCTCCCGCAAACGGGCGCTCTGCTCGGCATCAATTCGTTCCGCGGAGCTGAGACGCGCGTGTACCTGGAACCCGAGGACCGTTTGCGCCATCTCTACATCATCGGCCAGACCGGCACCGGCAAGACCGGGCTCATGAAGTCGATGATCATACAGGACATACAGAGGGGCGAGGGCTGCTGCTTCATCGATCCGCACGGCTCCGACATCTTGGACGTGCTCGCGGCAGTACCGCCCGAACGCTATAAAGACGTCATCTATTTCGATCCCGCCGACCTCTCGCGCCCGTTCGCCCTCAACTTCCTGGAGTACGACCTCTCGCGCCCCGAACAGAAGACCTTCATCGTGAACGAACTTCTCATGATATTCAAACGGCTCTACGGCGACGTGCCGGAGAGCATGGGCCCCGCGTTCGAACAGTACTTCCGCAATGCGACCCAGCTCGTGATGGAAGATCCCGCGAGCGGCTCCACCATTCTGGACATTGCGCGCGTGCTCTCCAACAGCGAGTTCCGCCGCGAGAAGCTTTCAAAGAGCCTGAACCCCATCGTGAATCAGTTCTGGAACGAGATAGCCACGAAGGCCGGCGGGGAAGCGTCCTTGGAGAACATCGTGCCGTACATCACGAACAAATTCGATGATTTCACCGCAAACGATTTCATCCGCCCCATCGTCGGCCAGCAGGAATCCTCGTTCAAGTTCCGCGAGGTCATGGACAATAAGAAGATCCTGCTCATCAATCTCTCCAAGGGCCGGCTCGGCGAGAAGAACGCGAACCTGCTCGGCCTCATCATTGTGGGCAAGCTCTTCATGGCGGCGCTCTCGCGCGCCGATAATCCGCGCGCGCCGTATCCGCCGTTCTACCTGTATATAGACGAGTTCCAGAACGTGACCACCGATTCCATCCCCGGCATCCTTTCGGAGGCGCGCAAATACAAACTGGCGCTCACCGTGGCTCACCAGTTCTTGAGCCAGATAGAAGAGAAGACGCGCGATGCGGTATTCGGCAACGTGGGCAACACGGCGGTCTTCCGCGTGGGCGAGGAGGACGCGGAATTCTTCGCCAAGCAATTCGCGCCGGTGTTCGAAGCGCTCGACTTTGTGAACATAGAGAACCGCAATGCCTATGTGAAGCTGCTCGTCGCGGGCGTGCCGCAGAAGCCGTTCGATCTCAAAACGCCGGACCTGCCGCCCTTGAACCACGCGCAGACGGACGACCTCATCCACCTCTCCTCGCTCACCTACGGCCGGGACCGTGCTACCGTTGAGAATATGATACGGGAGCGATATCTCTCGCGATAATCCATGGCAAGAGGAAATGCAGAACGGCCGGCCAAGAGAGGAACAACAGACCCTCTCCTTGCGGAGCTACAGGCGACGCTGGGCAAACCGAAAGCCGGTGAGACTCCTTCGCCTGTTGTTCCTGAGACGGAGAGCTCCAAGCCCGAGAGCAAAATAGTGGCCGATTTTAAGAAGTTTATTGGCGAAGCCGCAAAGAATGAAGCACCTGACACGCTGGCGGAGTTGAAGGCAATTTATGGCGACAAGATACCTCCAGACGTCGAGGGTCGGTGGCGGAGAATGAAGAATCCGAAGACTCGCGTTGAATATGTAGCAGCGCTGCGCGCCGAAGAAGAGAAAAGGAAAGCGAAAAAGACGCGAAAGCCGAGGGCAAAACCGGCAAAGCCTGCTGCATCCGCGAAAGTTGTCGCGGACCCTTCATCCGGTGAGACCTCCTTCAACTCGCATTCCGTGCCGAGCGTCGATGCCAGCGGCATGTCTGAGATAAGGCACGTACAGGAGGAGGCGCCGGCGGCTGCGAACGCAATAAGCCAGAGCCCGGCGGAAACTGCCCCGGCTGCATCCACGGCGGAAACCGCGGAACAGCCTGATGATATCCAGCGTCTGCGCGCGGAGGTACAGGCGCTTGAAGCAGAGGCGGCAAAGCCCGGAGCGAGAAAAGACATAGAAAAGGACATTTTAATGCGCGAGGGCGCGCTCCGGGCGCTCGAAGCGGCGAAGGCCGCCGGCCCAAAAGGAGAGGCCAAGACCGGCCGCGCACGGGAGATACGCGAACGACTCGCAGTGCTTGAGAGGGAAGCGGCGAGTCCGGCCGATCATCGCCGCAATCACGACGAGCTTGAAAAAGAAGTTCTTGCGTTGGAGAAGAAATTACGAGCACTGGAAACGGGAACTCCGGCTTCCGTGAAGAAACCGGACACCGGTTTCTTCACAGCGCGGAACAAACCGATTGACGAAAAAGCGGAATCCGTTGAAGAGTCGCCGGAGGCTCAGTGGTCCCCGTCGCCGCTTGAGGAACAGCAAAGCGCGGTGCAAGGCGAGCTGTATGAACGGTATCGGCGCAACGCCAACGGGCCATTTGAGTTTGATGCCGTTCCGGAATCAGTTCGCGAGAAAGTCAAAGACTTTTTTGAAACTCAATCAAAAAACATTCCGCCGGGCGGCGCGATACCGGAAAGCGAGATTAACGCGTTCCTTGCGGAGCAACTCGCGGTGACGGGAGAAAGTGATGAACAGTCCGCGGACCGCGTGATGACGGCGGAGCCGGCGCATGAGGGGACTGATCGCAGTCCGGAAGCGGAGGACATTCTGCAGTCCCAGTCCGCAAAGGGAAGGATCGAACTGCCGTATAGCAGAGAAACACCCGTGCCGGAAGAAGCGGACCCCGCGGAACCGTCTTTGCCGGCAGGCGAAGCGGGGCCGATTGACGAGCCGATCATCCCGAACCCCGATGACGCTATCGATCCGGAGCATGCGTGGGCAATGCGGCGTGCGGGCGCAACGGGAGAGGCGAAAAAGAGATCGAAGAAAGACAGCCTGCGCGGCGGCGTGATGATCGAGACCCGCGGCGACAGTCTGGACGGCGACGATCTGGAATACGTGACCATTCTCCCCGAGGGCACGCGCCGCGAGTGGTACGAAAAGCTGGCGGACCTTATCAAGAAATTGACCAAATGACCCGTGGTATGATACTGCCCAAGTCGAGTATAATAATCGCCATATGAAACCAACCCAGACCGGTATCGCCACAGCGCTTGCGCTTGTTGTCGTTATTATGTTCTTTGTTCTCCCGGGACTTTCGCCCTTCGGGCAGCCGTCGACGCCTCCGCAGGAGGCGGCGAATATTGAGTTCGCTACTACCACTAACCAAAACGCGCAAGCCGCACCAACCACTATGCCTACTGAAACAAAACCGATAACGCAGCTTATGATGAAAGACGACGTCGTCGGTACGGGCGCCGTCGCGGCCGCGGGCGATACGGTGACTGTGCAGTATGTCGGCTCGCTCACGAACGGAACCGTCTTTGACGCGTCCGCCAATCACGGCACGAGCGGATTCACCTTCAAACTCGGGGCGGGGCAGGTCATCAAGGGTTGGGATGAAGGCGTCGCGGGCATGAAAGAGGGCGGCAAGCGCACGCTCCTTATCCCGGCCGCGCTCGCATACGGCAGCCAATCTCCGGCACCGAGCATTCCGCCGAATTCCGATCTTGTGTTCCAAGTTGAGCTCTTGAAGGTGCAGAAATAAGCTCGATGGGATACAACTAGGCGATGGGCGCCATCTCCTTCACCATAGAGAAGACCGCGGCCGCCTCTGGCGGCCGCGCCGGTCTATTGCACACGCCGCACGGCGTCATCCGCACGCCCGCCTTCGTGCCGGTGGGCACGAAGGCGAATGTGAAGGGCGTTTTGCCGAGCGCACTCACGGCGCTCGGCGCTGAAGTCGTGCTCGCGAATACGTACCACCTCTATCTTGCGCCGGGAGAAAAAATCGTGAAGGACGCGGGCGGCCTCGGGACATTCATGGGCTGGACGGGTCCCACGATGACTGATTCTGGCGGGTTCCAGGTGTTCTCGCTCGGCGCCGCGTTCGGCAAAACTATTTCCAAATTCACCAAAGGAGAGGTGACGGAGAAGGAAGACCAGCTCGCGGTCTACGACGAGAGCGTGGCGAGTCAGCACGGCCAGCTCGCCGTGATTGACGACGAAGGCGTCTCGTTCACCTCGCATCACGACGGCTCGCTCCACCGCTTCACACCGGAGCGCTCGGTGGAAATCCAGCATGCCTTGGGCGCGGATATGTTCTTCGCCTTTGACGAGTGTACGTCGCCGACCGAACCGTACGAGTATCAGCGAGAGGCGATGGAACGCACGCACCGCTGGGCAGAGCGTTCTCTCAAAGCGCATCGGCAGAATATTGAAGCGAATAAAAAGCAGGCGCTGTTCGGCATCGTGCAGGGCGGACGGCACGAGGATTTGCGCAGAGAATCCGCGCGCGAAATCGCCGCGATGGGGTTTGACGGCATCGGCATCGGCGGCTCGTTCAGTAAAGAAGACATGCGTAGTGCGCTCGCGGCCGCGGTAGGGGAATTGCCGGAGGAATTGCCGCGGCATTTCCTCGGCATCGGCGAGCCGGGCGACATTCTGGAAGGCATCGCAAACGGGATGGACCTCTTTGATTGCGTTGCCGCCACCCGCATCGGCCGGCACGGCTCTATCTACACGAAGCACGGCATCATCCACTTGAAGGGCGAGAAGTTTAAAGACGACTTCACGCCGCTTGACCCGGAGACCGTCGTCCCCGGCACTGAAACGTTCACGCGCGCGTATGTGGCGCACCTCATCCGCTCCGGCGAAATGCTCGGCCCGGTCATTTGTTCTATGCACAATATCGGTTTCATTCTCCAGCTCGTGCAGGGCGCGCGCCAGGCGATATTGAATGGACGTTTTGACGACTATCGGGCAGATTTTGTTCGCAATTATTATCAAAAATAAAAAGGGGCCGCAGCCCCTTTTCTTTGGTGATGTAGACCATCAGCCTGGAATGAGTTGATGGAGAACTCCGTCCACCTTGGCGAAATAGCCGGCTGGCATCGCAATCTGAACACGGCCAGCCACAGAACGGAAAGTCCATGGTCTTGGATGATACCGGAGTTCAAAGCCCTTTCTCTTGGCGTAGCGTCGGATTCTGGCTCCCTCGTTCTTATTTATGCGCCGTTGGGCATCTTCTTTTTTCTCCCCGATATAGTCAAACATATCGGTAAAGTTTGAGGCAATCGGATTGCTCCGCCGCTTTACAATTATGGTCATACTTCCTCCGAGAAGATGTACGAGTGAAATGAGCTTCTAGCAACAAAGCTTGTCGCATAGTATAGTGAGAAATCCTTATGTCAAGGAATTTCAAACTCCACACCCCATTCCCGCCGGCGGGCGATCAGCCGCAGGCGATTCACAAGCTTGAGGAAGGACTCACAAAAGGTCTGCGCCACCAGACGCTGTTCGGTGTGACCGGAAGCGGGAAGACCTTTACTGTGGCGAACGTCATCGCCGAGCACGACAAACCCACGCTCGTGCTCGCGCACAACAAGACGCTCGCCGCCCAGCTTGCGCAGGAGTACCGGGAATTTTTCCCCGAGAACGCCGTGCATTATTTCGTTTCCTATTACGACTACTACCAGCCGGAGGCGTACATCGCGCACTCGGATACCTATATAGAGAAGGAGGCGATGATCAATGCCGAGATTGACCGCTTGCGCCACGCGGCGACGCAGGCGCTTCTCACGAGGAAGGATGTCATCATCGTCGCGTCGGTCTCCGCCATTTACGGATTGGGTTCGCCGGAGGAATATGAAAAGGTACACGTGAAGATAGAGAGGGGCGCGGCGGAGGATCGCGCCGCGCTTATCAGGAAGCTTGTCGGGATCTACTTTGAGCGCACGACGGCCGACCTCAATCCGGGACAACTGCGCGCCATCGGCAACTCGCTTGAGTTCATGCCGGTGAACGAGCGCGTGATGTACCGCGTCGCGTTCGAGAATGACGCCATCGCGCAGATTGACCAGCTGGATCCGGTCTCGCGCGCACGCGTAGCGGAACCCAAGTCCGTGTTCGTATTCCCGGCGAAGCACTTCGTCACGAGCGTCGAAGAGCGCGAGCGCGCGATTGAAGACATCAAGCTGGAACTCGAGGAACAGCTGGCGAAATTCAAACGGGAAGAGAAGCCGCTTGAGGCCGAGCGGCTCAAACGCCGCACCCTTCACGACATCGCGCTTATTCGCGAGCTTGGATACACGAACGGCATTGAGAACTATTCCCGCCACTTTGACGGGCGCAAAGCGGGAGAGCCGCCGTATACGCTCCTGTCCTATTTCAAGCGGTGCGATCCGCGATTCCTTACCGTCATAGATGAGTCGCACGTGACCGTCCCGCAGTTGGGCGGGATGTATGCCGGCGACAAGTCGCGCAAGGATGTGCTCGTTGAGTATGGCTTCCGGTTGCCCTCCGCGCGCGACAACCGCCCGCTCCGGTTTGAAGAGTTTGAAGAGCGCGTGGGACAGGTGCTCTACACGAGCGCGACTCCGGGGCCGTATGAGAAAGCGCACTCCGAACAGGTGGTGGAGCAGGTCATCCGGCCGACCGGGCTTATAGACCCCGAGCTTACCGTGCGGGGCGTGGTTGAAGCGGGAGCATACAAGGGACAGATCGCCGATTTCATACACGAAGCGGAGACCGTGATCGCGCGCGGCGGCCGCGCGCTTGCGACCACGCTCACCAAGCAGATGGCGGAGGACCTCGCGTCGTTTTTGCGCGAGAAGGGAATCAAGGCAGAATATTTGCATTCCGACGTGAAGACCATCGACCGCATCGATATCCTCACCAAGTTCCGTCAGGGCGGGTTCGATATTCTCGTCGGCGTGAACCTGCTCCGCGAGGGACTCGATTTGCCGGAGGTAGAGCTCGTGGGCATATTGGACGCGGACAAGGAAGGATTCCTGCGCAGCGAGACATCGCTCATCCAGACCATCGGGCGCGCGGCGCGAAACGTGCTCGGCCGCGTCATCCTCTATGCGGACGTCATGACCGGTTCCCTGGAGAAAGCCATCGGCGAGACGAACCGCCGCCGCGCGCTCCAGATCGCCTATAACGAAAAGCACGGCATCACGCCGATGACGATCAAGAAGGAGATCCACGACATCGCCGCAAGCATGCGCACGGAGCACCAGCGAACCATTGACGAGCTCCTCGTGCTGGATACGCTCGCGTATAAGGACGATCCGAAAGCCTTCATCGCCCGCAAGAGGGAAGAGATGGCGGAGGCCGTGGAACAGCTGGACTTTGAAACCGCCGCCCTCATCCGCGACGAGATCTACAAACTGGAAGGCACCGGGCAGAAAAGAAATCCCCGCAAACGGAAAGCGCTCAGCGGTTCGTAAGCGCGCTACTATCCCCACCGGCGAACGCCCCTCCCGCACCACTTCCTCATGGTGGTGTATTCTTTCCATATATCGCCTGTAACCATTGACTCCATGGGGAACCACAAGACACAAGAAATAATGATATTGGCGGGAACCGTGGTAGTGGGCATCACGATGGTCGCCATTGCATACCAAAATAACTGGCTTAATTTTAAAACATCCGCTCCTGGCCTCTCACAGGAACAATCGACGAAAATAGTACCCGTAACCATGGTTGTCGGGACGGTAAGCAGCATAACCGGGCAGACAATTACGCTTATGCCTTTCCATACGGTGCCAAGTACAGACATGGGAACAACAAGCCCAGACAGGAGTATGACTGTTTCCATCGACGGATCGACAATTCTTGAGCGTCTTTTCCTCGGGGATTCCGATATGGTTGCCAAGGCGAACGCTGAGTTTTCGGCAAAAATTGATGCCATACGAACCGCAGGGGCGACAGGGAGCGCATCCTCAAGTTCATTCACGGTCATGGCGCCGTTTACCGGCAAACGGATCGTCTTGGGCGATATTCAGGTCGGCGATACGGCAACCGCGTATGCGAGCAAAGACATCGCGCAGGCCGACTCGTTTACCGCTGTGAAAGTTGAAGTGCAGAGCCCTTCGCCGGCCCCGCAGGTGCCGTAATACAAACCGGATATGAAAACAGGAAATACTAAAGATGGTTTGGGGCGAAAGTGGTACAGCGTCGGTGTCGCTGCCGCTGTTCTCATCATTACTGCTTCGGCAGTAGCGCCGTCTACCGCGCGCGCAGATGTTTTGGTCGGATCCATAAGTATCGGCGGTTGGGCGTTGGGCTATAACGACCTGATCAACGAAATCAGTTCCGCGCAGAGTACTTTTACTGCGGGCGGGTACGCAAGCATGCCGTACTCTTACCCATGGCCAAACAGCAATTACGGGTTTTATCAATTACAAGCCCTAAATGGGGCCTACTTCACGCTTAACGGTGCATCACTCGGTTCTCAGGTGACCGTTGTCCACCCGATCAATGACCAGATTTTCGTGGCGAACAACCTCTGCAGACCGGCTCAGACCTATCTTGCGAGCACGTGTACAGGATCCGGTGATAGTTATTCCTGCAGCTACTCTTGGGTCGTTGATACCGACGGCTGCAGCATATTCTCATCGTGGGGGAGATACGGCCAGACCTTGGCGCTCTATAGACCGAACTCCGTGAACGGCGTCTGCGGCTCCGCAAACGGCGTCGCGTTCCCCTACGGTTCCGCCGGCTACAGTCCGTATACTCAGTGTTCGGTCGGGTCTTCAAGCAACACCGTCTTTCCTTCCGCCGGTAGCCAATCAGCATGGCTCTGCTCCGGTTCGAACGGCGGTTCGTGGAGTCCTATGTGTTCGGCAAGCCAGAACGCGCCGGCCTCCTGCACCCTCCCGTGGGGAGGCACGCTTGCGAGCGGCTCTTCCGTCACCGCGTACCAATCCTCCTCGGCGACGGTGCCGACGAGATGCGCTTCCATAGCCCAGACCCGCACCTGTTCGAACGGCTCATTGAGCGGTTCGTACACTTATCAGACCTGTTCCGACCTGACTCCGGTGAACGGTTCCTGCGGAACCGCGAACGGGAAGACCTATCCGAACGGCTCTACCGGCTACGGCGCGGACACTCAGTGCAACAACGGCACGCCGAGCACCACCGCATTTCCCGCCGCCGGCGCAACACAAACATGGAGCTGTTCCGGGCAGAACAACGGTTCCTCGGCCTCGTGTTCGGCAAGCCAGACGGGGAATTCCTGCCCTGCGACTACGATCAGCGGCTGCAGCCTCCCGTCCACCGCTTCCGGTTCTTCTTCCGGCGCCTGTTCCGCCGGATACGCCGGCGCCTGTTCATACTCCTGTGCAAACGGCACCTGGAGCATGAACAGCAATTCTTGCTCCGCGCTTCCTGATCTTTCAGCCGGCAACACCTCGGTTTCTCCTTCTCCCGGAACCACGGGCCATGCCGAATCGTTCTCCGGCACGGTCTCTAACATCGGCATCGGGGCGGCCTCTAACTTCCCGAACATCATCCAGGTCGCGAATAGCGCCATCACCTCCACCATCGCCATGCTGAATGCAGGGACCGTTGCTGCGCTCGCCCCGGGCGCTTCCGCCGGCGTCTCCGCTTCATACACTTTCTCTTCTCCCGGCTCATACAACATCCGCACCTGCGCCAACGAGAACACCTCCTGGACCGGCTCAGTCGCCGAGTCGAATGCCAATAATAACTGCGGCGCCTGGCAGGCACTCACCATCACCTGGCCCGCCCTCTCCGCCTCCTGCTCCGGCGCGCCCGGCAATCCGTACACCGGACAGGCGGTTACGTGGAGTTCTTCAGTCCCGAGCGGTACCGGCTCGTATACGTATTCCTGGAGCGGCACCGACGGGCTTTCCGGCTCGTCAGCCTCAGTGCAGAAAACATACACAACGACGGGGCAGAAGAGCGCAACCCTGACCGTCACGGATACCATTTCCGGACAAGTTGTCTCCCCCTCTTGTTCTACCGGCGCCAACCAGCCGAACGGGCCGACCAACGGCGGAACCTGCACCTCGGGCGTTTGCCCCGGCACTTGTACTACGTCGCTCTCCGTTTCTCCGAGCACGGTGGAGCAGGGGCAGAATACCTCCCTTTCATGGTCCGTCACCGGCAACTCTCTCTGCGCAACCGCCTGCACCGGGAGCGGCTTCAACTCCGGCGGAGCAATTTCCGGCGCCAACGTTCCGGCTTCCGTCCCTCCGTCTCCGCCCACCACCTCCTACGCCCTCACTTGTTCCGGCGGCACGTACGGTCCTCCGTATGCGGCTAACACCACCGTTACCGTCCTCGTTCCTACCGCCACGGTCACGGCGAACAATCAGAGCAGGACCACTCGCGTGAATCCGAATACTCCGGGCAACGCCGTCATCGCCTGGTCCTCCACAAACTCCGCTTCTTGCTCCGTGACGAAGAATGGCGCCGCCTGGAGGACCGGTCTCTCGGGCAACGTCACCGAATCCGTTACCGCCCAGACCCTCTACAAGGCCGACTGCGTGAATAATTACGGCACCCATGCCGTGGGGACGGTGCTGGTAAATCTGCTCCCGGCGTACCAAGATTTCTGAGCGCGCATACTCTCCCGTTGTCCCCAGAGTCCTGAGGAAAGGGAAGTCTCTGCGCGTATACTGAAGAGAGCACTGCGGCCACAATGCTCGAACGAAAAAAGACAATCAACATCCTCATCGGGGCCATGGCGATTGCTATGGTCGTCACGGTCGCCCTGTGGTACGCCGTCCGGCATTCACTGCTCGCCCGGCAGGCTTCTCCTCTGCTCGTTGCCGCGGAAACGATGATGCTCCAGCGGCAACTCCTCGACATACTTACGAACAAGAGTTCATCGGATTGCGCGGTGTTGGCGAACGAGGAGTATCTCCGCGCGTGCGAGCAAGCGTTTGGGAAGCCGGGAACGGAGCAGGGGACCGGAACGCAACTCGTCCCGTTGCCAAACAAAGATCTCTCCGCAGTTGATCTCAAGGCGCTGACCAAGCAGTTTCAGGGCGTGCCGGAGGTCGCCGTCGTCCGCTCATCGCCATGACACGCTTTTTTAATCGGGAACGAATGAAAATATTCCAACTCGTCGTCGGGGCGTCGTTTCTTTTCCTTTTTGCGCACTCGGCGCTCGCATGGCAGACCACGACTACGATCAGCATGACACAGTCGAGCCCCGTATCGGGGGGCTATACCTTATCGCCCGCTTCGTATTCATCCACGGTCAACCTGACGGGCGCGCCGACCACGTACGGCTCCTATACCCTGAACACGGTCTGCATAATCCCGTACCTTGACCGATCAAGTTACACAGCCTCCGGCGGAAGCAATTTCTTTTCCCTCGGCGTGAATTTCACCACCCAAGTCGCGTCCTTTTCTCCGTCGTGGGGATGCCAAACCATACCCGCCAGTAAATATGCCTATCAGAATTTCAGTTGGAGCCCGTCGCTCGGAGCCCATACCATCGGTACGTTCGTCGTTCTAGGAGAGTCAACCGGCGTTCCCGGCGAGGTCAAGATAGGCTCGATGGTCGTACAGGACTTCACCCCCGTTTCATTCACCGTCGTTTCGACGCTCCCGCCGTCTCCGTGCGGCGCCACCACCATCAGCGGATGCAGTCTTCCGTACACCTCCTCCGGCGGAACCGCCGGCTCCTGCAGTTCCGGGTACACCGGCTCCTGCAGTTATACCTGCACGAACGGAAACTGGAGCCGGAACTCGAACTCATGCGTATCAACCGCGCCCCCGCCCCCGAGCGGCACCACCGCGATCATCGTCTTGCCGAGCCCTAACCCGTACTCGAGCACCTCCGGTTCTTCCGTTACCTTTTTCGGCTACGGTTCCGGAGGTTGGCCCGTCAACTATGAGTGGCGCGACGGTTCGTGTACGGCCGGGACGTTTCTTTCCAACGCCTCTGTGTTCTCCCTGAGCAGCCTTTCCAACGGTTCTCATACTATCTACTTCCGGGTGCAGGATCTTTTCACGGGCTGGTCCTCGTGCGCAAACACCAGAGTGAACGTGGCCGGGAACGCCGCCTGTACCGCTACAACGATCGGCAACTGCGATCTTTTGGCGACCGCATCCGGCGGCGTATCCGGTACCTGCAGTCCCGGATACGCCGGCTACTGCGCCTACACCTGCACGAACGGAACATGGAGCGCAAACTCAAATTCCTGCGCCGGCCTTGCCGACCTCACCGCCGGCAACACCGCCGCGCCCGCCTCAGGCATGCCGGGGCAGAGCCAATCATTTTCAGCATCGGTCTCCAACATCGGGGTTGGCACGGCATACAATTTCCCGAACGTGTTCCAGATCGCGGACAGTGCGATCACAACGACGATCGCCAGAGTGAGTACGGGCATCGTCGCCTCGCTTGCGCCGAGCGCCAGTACCGGCATCTCCGGCGCATACACGTTCTCGTCTCCCGGTTCGTATAACGTGCGCGCATGCGCGAATATGAATACGCTCGGCAATACCGTCGTCACCGAGTCGAATGCCAATAATAACTGCGGCGCCTGGCAGTCGCTTGCCATCGCCTGGCCCGCTCTCTCCGCCTCCTGCTCCGGCACGCCCGGCAATCCGTACACCGGACAGGCGGTTACGTGGAGTTCTTCAGTCCCGAGCGGTACCGGCTCGTATACGTATTCCTGGAGCGGCACCGACGGGCTTTCCGGCTCGA